>CAJOPV010000087.1 GCA_905236495.1 uncultured Christensenellaceae bacterium | reverse complement strand
GACAAAGTCGATGCTCTGCCATCGAAAGTCAGCAGACAGACTTTCGATGGATTGCATCCATTTGCTGTAAAATGGCGTTTCCGGGCAGGTCTGCCCGGAAACGCTCATTTTACGGGCGCAAATTGATATCGGAAGCAGTCATACTGACTGCTCCTCGGACCGGGAGACCCGGTCCTGCGGATAAAAGTCGAAAGGGCTGAGGCCCTTTCGAGCTATCCTGGGGTTTATTGATACTCTGAGGCTTCCCTTCAGTGAGAAGCCTTTTTTTCTTGTTACTGCGCTGTACCGCCATTGTATTTTTTTGCGTTTCCTCTTGACTTTAACGCTTTTATTCGCTAAAGTATTTTCGGACGACAAACCCGGGATTTTACGGATGAAGGAAGGATAAGCGCATGGTAATCAAGATTTTGATGCTGGTGATCTTTTTCGGCTCCATGGTGGGCATCGGGCTGTACTGCCGCCGGAACGCCACGGACGTGAACGGCTTCGTGCTGGGCGGGCGGCAGGTGGGGCCCTGGCTGACGGCCTTCGCCTACGGCACCAGCTATTTTTCCGCGGTGATTTTCGTGGGCTATGCCGGGCAATTCGGCTGGAAATTCGGCATCGCCAGCACCTGGATCGGCATTGGCAACGCGGTGATCGGTTCGCTGCTGGCCTGGGCGGTGCTAGGCCGGCGCACCCGGATCATGACCCAGCACCTGCAAAGCGCCACCATGCCGGAGTTTTTTGCCAAGCGCTTCGGCTCTGATTCGCTGAAGATCGCGGCCTCCGTGGTGATCTTTATTTTCCTCATTCCTTATACCGCCAGCCTGTATAACGGCCTGAGCCGCCTGTTTGAAATGGCCTTCGGCATCCCCTACTTCTGGTGCGTGCTGGCAATGAGCGTGCTGACGGCGGTTTACGTCATCGCCGGCGGCTATATGGCGACGGCCATCAACGATTTTATTCAGGGCATCATCATGGTGATTGGCATCGTGGCGGTGATCGCGGCGGTGCTGGGGCAAAACGGCGGCTTCCTGGGCTCTCTGAACGGGCTGGCAGCCGTCACCGATGAAACGGTATCTACCACCCCGGGCATCTTCAATTCCTTCTTCGGCCCCGATCCCTTGGGGCTGCTGGGCGTGGTGATCCTCACTTCCCTGGGCACCTGGGGCCTGCCCCAGATGGTGGGCAAGTTTTACGCCATCAAAAGCGAGGGCGATATCCACAAGGGCACCGTCATTTCCACCCTGTTCGCCGTCATCGTGGCGGGGGGCTGCTACTTCCTGGGGGGCTTCGGGCGGCTGTTCACCGGCGACCCCGCCATCCAGTACGGCGCCAACGGGGCCATCGTGTATGATTCCATCGTGCCCGCCATGCTGTCCAATTTACCGGAGGTGCTCATTGCCATTGTGATCATCCTGGTTTTGTCCGCCTCCATGAGCACCCTTTCCTCCCTGGTGCTGACCTCCTCTTCCACCATGACGCTGGATCTAATCAAGGGTCACGTTGTTAAGAAGATGAATGAGAAAAAGCAGCTGCTTACCATGCGGGTGCTGATCGTGGTCTTCATCGCCATATCCGCTGTCATCGCCATCATCCAGGTCAATTCTCCCGTGGCCTTCATTGCCCAGGCCATGGGCGTCAGCTGGGGGGCCATGGCGGGGGCTTTCCTGGCGCCCTTCCTCTACGGCCTGTACTGGAAGCGCGCCACCAATCGGGCCTGCTGGGCGTCCATCCTGTTTTCCAGCATTTTTATGACGCTGGATATGCTGAGCAACCTGGGCGTGATCGAATTGAAGCTGGGCTTCCTGCAAAGCCCCATCAACGCAGGCGCCTTCTGCATGATCGTCGGGCTGATCCTGGTGCCGCTGGTGAGCCTGCTCACCAAGGCGCCGGATAAGCGCCTGGTGGAGGACGCCTTCGCCTGCTACGAGCAGAAGGTGCTGGTGAAGAAGACGGAAGCTTTGGGCGACGAATGATCCATGAAAACATAGGCCGGGGCGCTGCCGTCCCGGCCTTTTTGCGAGGTTAACCGATGATGATCGACGTGCATACCCATACCTTCCCGGAAAAGATCGCCGCCGCGGCGGTGGATAAGCTGCAGAAGGGCTCCCACACCCATCCCTTTACCGACGGCACCCAGGGGATGCTGAAACAATCCATGGAAAAGGCGGGGATCGATGCCTCCCTGGTGCTGCCCGTCGCCACCAGCGCCCGGCAGGTGCCCCACGTGAACGACGCCTCCATCCGCATGAATGAACAGGCGATGGAAACGGGCGTCTGGTCCTTGGGCTGCATGCACCCGGATTACGCGGACTGGCGGAAGGAGCTGGGCCGGCTTTCTGCATCGGGCGTCAAGGGCGTGAAGCTGCACCCGCCGTATCAGGAGGTGGATTTTGACGACGCCCGCTACCTGCGCATCCTGGATCGGTGCGGGGAGCTGGGGCTCATCGTTCTCACCCACGCCGGGCTGGACGTGGGCTTGCCCGGGCATACCGAATCCACCCCGGAGAAGATCGCCCGGGCCGTCAAGGCCGTGGGGCCGGTGAAGCTGATCCTGGCCCATATGGGCGGCTGGCGGAACTGGGATCAGGCGGAAAAGCTGCTGCCCGATACGGGGGTGTATCTGGATACCTCCTTCTCCCTGGGGCCCATGACGCCCAACGGGGACGGGTTCTATCAGACGAAAGCCGACCTGGATCGGCTGACGGAGGCGGCCTTTGTGCGCTTGGTGCGCGTGTTTGGCGCGGACCGCGTCCTCTTCGGCACCGATTCCCCCTGGGAGGATCAGGCGGCGGAGGTGCAAAAGATTCAGGCCCTGCCCTTGACGGCGGAGGAAAAAACGGCTATCCTGGGAGGGAACGCGCAAAGGCTGCTCGGGCTGAATGCTGATGAAAGCCCGTATCTCAAGAAAACGCCGGGATAGTCTTATCCATTTTTTTACACGTTCAAGCCGGCTCGTGCTTTGTAGGGACGGCTGGTAGCCGCCCTTACGAATCCAAGGCGTTCCGGGTGTTCCGCTGAGTGAATGATTGTCAACCAAGAGAGAGGGATTTTGCATGGATTTCAGCAAGCTGTCCGCTTACGTGGATTCCCTGCCGGGGCTGCGGGTGCCCGGGTGTACTCTCGCCGTATATCGGGATCACGAATTGATTTTCCGCTGCAGCGCCGGGCATCGCGACGCAGCGGGGGAGGCCCCCGTACGGCTCGACGACACGTATTGGATCTATTCCTGCTCCAAGGTATTCACCACCTGCGCTGCCATGGAGCTGGCGGGGGAGGAGAAGCTTTTCCTGGACGCGCCGGTGGGGGAATACCTGCCCGCCTACCGGCGGATGACGGTGCGGGAAGGGGATACGGTACGAACAGCGAAAAATACGCTGACGGTGCGGCACCTTATGAGCATGCAAAACGGCATGGGTTACGATCTGGAATCCCCCTCCATTCAGGCCGCGTTGAAAAAGGACCCGGAGGCGGATACCCGGACGCTGGTTGACGCCATGGCCCGGGAGCCTCTAAGCTTCGAGCCGGGGACGGATTTCCTGTACGGCCTGGGCCATGACGTGCTGGCGGCGGTGATCGAGGAGGTCAGCGGACAGAAGTTTTCCGATTACCTGAAAAAGCATATTTTTGAGCCCCTGGGCCTGGAAACCGTGGGCTTTGCCATTCGGCAGCCGGAGCGCCAGAGCGCCCAATACTTCTGGCACCCGGAGAAGGAGCGGGTGATCCCCTTTTCTAAGGAAGAAAACCACTTCCGTTTGAGCCCTCGCTACGAAAGCGGCGGGGCGGGGCTTTTATGCGATGTACAGGACTACGCCCTGTTTGCCGACGCCCTGGCCTGCGGCGGAGAAAGCGCCGATGGGAAGCAAATCCTGAAAAAGGAAATGATCCAGCTCTGGCGGGCCAATCAATTAGGTCCCCGGGCCAGGGCCTCCTTTGACGGCTGGAACCGCAAGGGCTATTCCTACGCCCTGGGGGTGCGCACCCGGGTGGATGGGGAAACGGGCGGCCCGGGCAGCCTGGGCGAATTCGGCTGGGACGGGGCCGCCGGGGCCTGGACCATGATCGATCCCGCGCTGCACCTTTCCGCCTTCTATGCGATGCACCTGCATAACTTCAATTACGGCTGGGACGTGATCCACCCCACTTTGCGGAGCCTGATTTATGAGGGCCTGAACGCATGAATATTCAGGTCACCGCCCTGGCAAAGCAGCACCCAAAGTGGGCGCAGCTCCGGGCGTTTGCCGAAATGAGCGCCTGGAGCGCCGGGCCGTACCTTTCCCGGATGATGGGGGAGGAGGACGCCTTCCCGGAATGGGAGCGGGTGTTCATGGCGGAGGCCGACGGGCGGATCGCGGGCTACTGCACCTTCACGAAAACAGATGAGCTGCCGGAGAAGTGGGGCTTTTTCCCCTTCATCGGCTTTGTGTATGTGGATGAAAAGTACCGGGGCCATCGGATATCCCAGCGGCTCATCGACGGGGCGGTGGCCTACGCCGGGGCTTGCGGCTTTTCGCGGGTGTATCTCATGAGCGGGGAGCACGGGCTGTATGAAAAGTACGGCTTTGAGTACATAGGGGATTATGAAACGGTGTTCGGCACGGTGGATCAGCTGTTCGTAAAGCGTACCTAAAAAGCGGCTCCCCGTGAAAACGGAGCCGCCGGGCATGGGAGAGGATTCTGATTTCCGCTTTGGAGGCCACCCGACCGAATACTTCGGTGACCGCCTGATCGGGGGCCTTGACCGCCCGGGATACCGCCGCCTGCATTCCCGGTGTATTTTCCCGAATTCCTGCTTGACAAACGGGAGAAACAACAGTATAATTTATGCATATTCATGCATTACGGTGCATGAATACAATTCCGAAGGGAGATACGGGAGCATTGAAGAAACGGGTATTTATCGACGGGGGCGCCGGCACCACGGGGCTGCGGATCGTGGAGAGGCTGAGCCTTCGGCGGGATATAGCGCTTTTTACCTTGCCCGAGGAAACGCGGAAGGACCCGGAGGCCAGGCGGCAGGCCCTGAACGAAGCGGATATCGCCATCCTCTGCCTGCCGGACGACGCGGCCCGGGAGGCGGCGGGCATGGTGGAAAATGACCGTACCGTGGTGATCGATACCTCCACCGCCCATCGGGTGGCTCCCGGCTGGGCTTACGGCTTCCCGGAGATCGGAGGCCGAAGGGAGGGCATCCGGGAGGCAAAGCGCATCGCCAACCCGGGCTGCCACGCCACGGGGTTCATCTCGCTGGTTTCGCCCCTGGTGGAAAAGGGCTTGATCGCCCCGGAAACGCGCCTCTCCTGCTTTTCCCTGACCGGGTATTCCGGCGGCGGGAAAAAGATGATCGCGGAGTACGAGGCGGCGGGCCGAAGCCCCCTCCTGGACGCGCCCAGGCAGTACGGCCTTCAGCAGCAGCACAAGCATCTGCCTGAAATGCAAAAGGTCTGCGGCCTTCAGCAGGCCCCCATCTTCTGCCCGGTGGTGGCCCCGTACTTTGCGGGGATGGAGGTGACGGTGCCGCTCTTTGCCGGGGAAGTACGGGGAACGGCGGAGGATATCCGGGCCCTGTACAAGGATTACTATAAGGATGGGCTGGTGCGGTATGAAGACGGCGGCGAGGGGGGCTTCCTTTCCGCCGGGGCCCTGGCGGGGCGGGACGATCTGACCGTTTCCGTGGCGGGCAACGCAGAGCGCATCCTGCTCATCGCTCGGTTCGATAACCTGGGCAAGGGCGCCAGCGGCGCGGCGATCCAGAATATGAACCTGGCGCTGGGAATGGACGAAAAAAACGGTCTGGTGGTGTAAAATGGAAGAAATCAGCATTGCCCCCATGACCGTCGCGGATTACGACGAGGTGCGGGCCCTGTGGCTGACGATCCGGGGGTTCGGCATCCGGGCGCTGGATGATTCCCGGGAGGATATCGCCCGCTTCATTCAGCGCAACCCCACCACCAGCGTGGTGGCGCGATCGGAGGGGAAGATCGTGGGCTCCATCCTCTGCGGGTCCGACGGGCGGCAGGGGGCCCTGTACCACGTGTGCGTGGCGAAGGAATACCGCCGCCGGGGCATCGGCACCAAAATGGTGGGCTGGTGCATGCAGCGGCTTCGGGAGATGGGGATCAACAAGGTGGCCCTCATCGCCTTTACGGGCAACGACGCGGGCAACGCCTTCTGGAAGCAGATCGGCTGGAAACGGTCGGACGTGAATTATTATGAATTTTTGCTGAATGAAAAGAATATTACCCGATTCATAGGGGAGGAAAACGAGCATGCGTAAGATACCGGGAGGCGTGACGGCGGCGAAGGGCTTCAAGGCTGCCTGCTGCGCGGCGGGGATCAAGTATCAGGGCCGCACGGATATGGCGCTGATCGTAAGCGATACGCCCTGCGCCGTAGCGGGCACCTTTACGAAAAACCTGGTAAAGGCCGCCCCCGTGGTATGGGATCAGCAAATCGTGTATCAGGAAAAGACGGCCCGGGCGGCGGTGGTGAACGCCGGCATCGCCAACGCCGCAACGGGGGAAAAGGGCCTGGCCCTTTGCGCGGATACGGCGGAAGCGGCGGGGCAGATGCTCGGCATTTCGCCGAAGACGGTTTTGCTGGGCTCTACCGGCGTGATCGGGCCCCAGCTCCCCCTGGAGCGCCTCCGGGACGGATTAAAGCAGATGGTTCCCGCCCTGTCCGATTCGCTGGAGGCGGGCACCGCCGCCAGCAAAGCTATTATGACGACGGATACCGTGAACAAGGAATTTGCCGTGGCGTTCGACCTGCCCGCCGCTAATGGGGAGGGCGCTGTCACCGTCCGTTTGGGCGGCATGAGCAAGGGCAGCGGCATGATCCATCCCAACATGTGCACCATGCTGGGCTATATCACCACCGACTGCCGGATCGAGCAGGCCCTTTTGCAAAAAGCTCTCAGCGACGTGGTGCGGGATACCTTCAATATGATTTCCGTGGATGGCGACACCAGCACCAACGATACCCTGCTGTTATTCGCCAACGGCCTGGCGGAGAACGCGCCCATTGCGCAGGAGGATGAAAGCTACGAAGCCTTCCGGGCCGCGCTGTTTTCCGTCTGCCGGGATCTGGCGGTGAAGATGGCGGGGGACGGGGAAGGCGCCACTCACCTGATGGAAATGCGGGTATATCACGCCGATACCAGGGAAAACGCCCGCACCCTGGCGAAGGCCGTCATCTGCTCCAGCTTAGTCAAGGCCATGGTGTTCGGCAAGGAAGCCAATTGCGGGCGCATCCTGTGCGCCCTGGGCTATGCCGGCCCCGCCTTTGACCCGGCGAAGATCGAGCTGTATCTGAACGGGGAAAAGGATACTGTCTGCTTCTACCGGGACGGCTGCGTGCAGGATTTTGACGAGGAACAGGCCCTTGCCATCCTGTCGGAAAAGGCGGTGCGCTTCTCCTGCGATATGAAGATGGGAACTGAGGAAGCCACCGCCTGGGGCTGCGATCTGACCTACGATTATGTAAAAATCAACGGGGATTACCGCTCTTAACAAAGAAAGAAGGAGACTGTTTTCATGGAAACGTCCTTTTCCAACGCGCAGCGGGCGGAGGTGCTGACCCAGGCGCTGCCCTATATCAAGCGCTACACCGGCAAGGTGGTGGTGGTGAAATACGGCGGCAACGCCATGGTGAACGAGCAGCTCAAGCAGCAGGTGATGGAGGATATCGTGCTGCTGTGGCTGATCGGGGTAAAGATCGTGCTG
>CAJOPV010000086.1 GCA_905236495.1 uncultured Christensenellaceae bacterium | reverse complement strand
TGCCTCCATTGTCTAGAGGCCTAGGACGCCGCCCTCTCAAGGCGGAAACATGGGTTCGAATCCCATTGGAGGTGCCACGCAAACGAAAACCCGGCTGACGCGAAGCCGGGTTTTCGTTTTTTGTTTATTCAATGTTTTCAAACATGTCGTTGAGGCCGGTATCCGGGCCGACGGAAGAATAGTACAGGCCAAAGAGGGAATTATCGTATTTTCCGAAATCCTGCACCACGAACTTGCCGGAGGCAGCCTGGCTGCGGTGCATGTTGAAGGCCTCGGTGGCAATCTCGAAGGCGTTTTTGCCGCCGAAAGCCTCCAGGGGCTGACGCCAGTCAAAATCGATCTGCCCCAAATCCCCCCGATACAGATGGATATAGGCCTTTTTCACCTGCCAAGAGCCGTAGAGCGCCGCAGAATCGGGATCCTGCTTGGGGTCAGCGGCCTTCTCAATGCAGCTTTGCACCGCGTAGCAGCAGGCTTTGTGAGCCCCGTGCCCGTATTCGCCGTTTACGTCATGGGTCACGATCACATCCGGCTGATACCTGCGGATCATTTCGGTCACGTAAGTCAACAGCTTCTTTTCGCCCCAGATGCTCAGGCATTTTTTCAGCCCCGTGGTCCACTGATCCTTGAACTGGCTGGTGGGCATCACCGGGTAATTCCTCACCCCGCAGTGCCACAGGCCGTTCAATAATTCCACGTTGCGGAAGCCGTTCATCTGAGCGATATAGACCACGATCACCTTCTTGCCCATCTGCCCGCTGTAATAGGGAATCACGCCGCCCATGTAAAGCAATTCGTCGTCCGCGTGAGCCACCAGCACCATCATATCCGCCTTGCCCTCGAAGGGCTGCCAGCGCTCCACCCAGTCCGGCAGCGTCCCTTCCCCCAGCACCTGCAGCTTGATGATGGCAAACTGATCCTTCTTCGCCAGGGGCCGGATGCGGAACTTTGCCAAAGGCTGCTCAAAGGCGATGTATTCGTTGAAATACTCGGCGGGATGCTCCTGCACCGTCACCCATTCGTTCTTTCCCTCGCCGGGCACCTGGATCACCACGTCAACGGGCTTTTTGCCCCAGCGGATGAAGAAGCCCTGGGCCAGCTGATCCCCAGGGCAGGTCACCTCCACCCAGGCGTTTTCCTCCGGGGAATACCACATGCTCATGGTGCCGTTATCCAGCATCTTTTCCTTGTCTTTTGGGTAGCGGGACACCCGGACGGTGCATTTCGCGGTGATTTCCTCCCCTAAGGCCAAAGCGCAAAGACAGGAAAGCGCGAAAGCCAGGATCAGGCATTCGATGATCTTTTTCATTGGTTTTCTCCATTATCATCGCATGGCGCTCAGGTATTTTTCCGCCTTCCGGCCTACCACGGCGTAGGCCCGGGGCCCGGTGAGGATCGTTTGGGCGGAGGCCATCACGTCCTCCATGGTCACCTTTTCGATGGCGGCGATGGTATCCTCCGGCGGGATCACCCGATTCAGCAGGATCTGATTGTGCCCCAGGGCGCTCATGCGGTTATAGGCGCTCTCCAGCCCCAGGATGAAGCTGCCCTTCAATTGCGCCTTGCTCATCTGAAATTCCTTTTCGGTCACGCCGCCATCCAGCAGCTTTTTGATCTCGATATCCATTTGCTCCAGCACGGTTTTCAGGTGCCGGGGGCTGGTAGCGGCATAGACGGTAAACTCTCCGCAGTGGGGATAGCTGCTGGGCCCGGAATATACGGTATAGGCCATGCCCAGCTCCTCCCGGATGCGCTGGAACAGCCGGGAGGACATGCCGCCCCCCAGGATGTTGTTCAGCACCGCGGTGGGATACACCTGATCGCTGCCCATTTCATGGGAACGGAAGGAAACGCACAGGTGCACCTGCTCGGTATCCTTGTCCCGGGAGAGCTTTTTAGGCTCCGGGATGGCAGTGGCCTGGGGAAATTCTTCCCCCGCAGCCCCCTGCCAGGAGCCGAAATACTGCTCCATAAGCTCCCTGGCCCGGGAAGCTTCCACATTGCCCGCCAGGGCTACCACGGCGTTTTGAGGACCGTAATGCCGCTGCCGGAAGGCCCGCAGGTCCTTCGCCGTATAGGCGGCGATCTTTTCCTTGGGGCCCAGGATGGTCTGGCCCAGGGACTGCTGCCCGAACACCGCCTCCGCCAGCACGTCATACACCACGTCCTCCGGGTTATCCTCCACCATGGCGATCTCTTCCAGTACCACGCCCCGCTCCTTATTCAGCTCCTCTTCATCCAGCGCGGGACGGCACACCATATCGGCAAGGATATCCGCCGCCAGGGGCAGGTCCTCATCGATGACCTTGGCGTAGTAGTTGGTGCAAAGCTTGCTGGTAGAAGCGTTGAGCTGCCCGCCGATGCAGTCCATTTCCTCGGCGATCTGCCGGGCGGTGCGATGCTCTGTGCCCTTGAAAGCCATATGCTCCATAAAGTGGGAAAGGCCGTTTTCTTCCCTGCTCTCCAGCATGCTTCCAGCCTTCACCCATACCCCCAGGGACACGCTCCTGAGATAGGGCATGGGCTCCACCAGCACGGTCAGGCCGTTTTGCAGCGTAAACTTTTCCATGAAGGGCTCCTTTTGATCGAAAACAGAGGGGAAACTGTGGTTAGCTTCCCCCCTGTACGCATGAATTATGAAAGCTTATTTCCGCCCGTCTCTCCGCGGAGGCCGGGATACGGCGGGGGCGGACCGGGTGAAACCGGGGTTATCGTAGGTGATATCGTTGCGGATCAGATTGATGCGGCCCTGAGCGTCGATCTCGCAGACCTTGACCTCCAGCTCGTCGCCCACCTTTACCACGTCCTCCACCTTTTCCACCCGCTTGTTATCCAGCTTGGAAATGTGGATCATGCCATCCTTGCCGCCCACCAGCTCCACGAAGGCGCCGAAGTTCATAATGCGCACCACCTTGCCGGTGAATACGTCGCCCACCTCGATATCCTTGGCAATGCCCAGGATGATGGCCTTGGCCTTGTCGGCAGCGGCCTGGTCCGGGGTGGAAATGAACACCCGGCCGTCGTCCTCGATGTCGATTTTGACGCCCGTCTCGTCGATGATCTTGTTGATCATCTTGCCCCGGGGGCCGATGACCTCGCTGATCTTTTCGGGGTTAATGGAGAAGGTGATGATCTTGGGGGCGAATTTGCTCAGGTTCTCCCGGGGGCGGCCCAGGGTCTCCAGCATGATGCCCAGGATATGCAGCCTGCCCTTCAGGGCCTGGCTCAGAGCACGGGAGAGGATTTCCCGGTTGATGCCCTTGATCTTGATATCCATCTGGATGGCGGTGATGCCGTTCTGGGTGCCCGCCACCTTAAAGTCCATATCCCCCAGGAAGTCTTCCAGGCCCTGGATATCGGTGAGCACCTCGATCTTGCCCGTTTCGGCGTCCTGGATCAGGCCCATGGCGACGCCCGCCACCGGCGCGTGAATGGGCACGCCCGCATCCATGAGGGAAAGCGTGCTGCCGCACACGGAAGCCATGGAGGAGGAGCCGTTGCTGCCTAAAATCTCGCTCACCAGCCGCAGCGCGTAGGGGAATTCGCCCTCGTCGGGGATCACGGGAAGCAATGCCCGCTCCGCCAGCGCGCCGTGCCCTATCTCCCGGCGGTTGGGGCTGCGCAGACGGCCCGCTTCGCCGGTGGCGTAGGAGGGCATATTGTACTGGTGCATGTAGCGCTTGCTGTCCTCGTTGCTCAGGCCGTCCAGCTGCTGAGCCTCGGATACCATGCCCAGGGTGGTGATGGTAAGGGCCTGGGTTTCGCCGCGGGTAAAGACGGCGCTGCCGTGGGTGCGGGGCAGCACGCCCACTTCGCACCAGATGGGCCGCACCTCATCCACCTTGCGCCCGTCGGGGCGGATGCCCTGCTCCAGAATCTTCTTCCGCATGACCTCTTTGCCCAGGTAATACAGGGCGTCGGCCACTTCGCTTTCCCGTCCGGGGAAGATATCGGCAAAGTGGGCCGCCACGTCGGCGGACACTTCGGCGTCCCGGGCCTGCCGTTCCTTGCGGACATAGGTGGAATAAATATATTCGCACTTTTCGTAAGCGTATTCCCGCACGGCGGCCTTTACGTCGTCGCCGGTGGTGATCAGGGGGAATTCGGACTTGGGCTTGCCGATCTCCGCCACGATCTTCTCCTGGAATTCCACCAATTGCTTGATGAAATCATGCCCGTAGAGGATGGCGTCCATCATGGCGTCCTCGGAAACTTCCTTGGCGCCCGCTTCCACCATCATGATGGCGTCCTTGGTGCCCGCCACGGTGACGTGCATATCGGAGGCCGCTTCCTGCGCCTCGTCGGGATTGATGATGAACTGCCCGTTCACCCGGGCCACCACCACAGCGGCGGTGGGACCGCCCCAGGGGATGTTGCTCACCATCAGGGCGATGGAGGAGCCCAGCATGGCGGGGAATTCCGGCGGGGTGTTGGGGTCAACGCTCAGGGTCTGGGCCACCACCTGCACGTCGTTGCGCATGCCCTTATTGAACAGGGGCCGCAGGGGGCGGTCGATGAGGCGGCAGGTCAGCGTCGCCTTTTCGGTGGGCCGGCCTTCCCGCTTGATGAAGCCGCCGGGGATCTTGCCAACGCTATACTGCTTTTCTTCAAAATCAACCGTCAGCGGGAAGAAATCCACGCCCTCCCGGGGCTTGTCCGACGCGGTGGCGTTCACCAGCACCGCGGTATCTCCGTAGCGGACCAGGCAGCTGCCGCCGGCCTGCTGGGCATACTTGCCGAATTCCAGGGTCAGCGTGCGGCCCGCAAATTCCATTGAATACGCTTTGTAGTCCATTGTCTTTTTCTCCTTCTCCTCACACACACTTACCATACGGCGCCTGCCGTACGGCTGAAATAAAAGGCTATCGGCTGTCATTCTCCAGCCGATAGCCCCATGCGCTTACTTGCGCAGACCCAGCTTGGCAATCAGATCACGGTAACGCTCGATATCCGTCTTCTTCAGGTAATCCAGCAGCCCGCGGCGCTGACCGACCATCAGAAGCAACCCGCGGCGGGAATGGTGATCCTTCTTGTTCAGCTTCAGATGCTCGTTCAGGTGGTTGATCCGCTCGGTGAGCAGCGCAACCTGCACCTCGGGGGACCCGGTGTCGCCTTCGTGGCGGGCATAGGTCTGCATGATCTGGGCTTTCATTTCCTTATCCATGGCGTCTTCCTCCTTATGGGGCGTGGCGGCCCCTGCTTCAAATTGCCGTAAGCTCAGATGGGCGTTGGGGTTTCGCTCCTCCGGGCCTGCGGTTCTAAAAACCACGCCTACCATTTTAACACGGCAGGCGCGGTTTGTAAACCGTTATTTTCAAGTTTTTTCAGAGATTTGCGGATTATTCGGCTTTTTCATCAGCGCTGCGCTTGTTAAAGATCACGTTGATGATGATGCCCAGAATCAGGCCGGTGGCGATGGAGCTGATGGTGACCGCGCCAAAGTTCAGCGTCAGGCCGCCGATGCCCGTCACCAGAATGGCGGCGACCACGAACAGGTTGCGGTTATCGCCCAGGTCAACGGGCTGCAGCATCTTGAGGCCGCTGACCGCGATGAAGCCGTACAGCGCGATGCACACGCCGCCCACGATGCAGCTGGGGATGGAGTTTACAAAGCACACGAAGGGATCAAAGAAGCTCAGGATGATGCAATACACCGCGGCGATGGCGATGGTGCTGATGGAGGCGTTGCCGGTGATGGCGACGCAGCCAACGGATTCGCCGTAGGTGGTGTTGGGGCAGCCGCCGAAGAAGGAGCCGATGATGCTGCCTACGCCGTCGCCGATGAGGGTGCGGTCCAGGCCGGGATCGGTGATCAGATCCCGCTCGATGATGGAGGAGAGGTTCTTATGATCGGCGATGTGCTCCGCCAGGGTGACGAAGGCAACGGGAGCGAAGAGCACCAGGATGCTGACGACGTCGGCGAAGGAGCCGATCTTGTTGGTGGCGTCCTCATAAGCGCCGAAGATGCCCAGGAAGGTGAAGCGGGGCACCTTGAAGATCTGCATGTTGTCAAAGGCGGACAGATCCACCAGCTTCAGCGCAGCCGCGCCGGTGGCGTCGCCGATGAAGGTCAGCGCCAGGGCGATCAGGTAAGCGCCCAGGATACCGATGATGAAGGGGATCAGCTTCATGCCCTTGCTGCCCTTGGTGGAGGCATACACGGTGATGATGAAGGCGATGACGCCCACCAGGATGGCAACCAGGTTATAGCTGCCGGCGGCGGTGTTGTTCAGGTTGTTGACGGCGCTGCCGCACAGGGAAAGACCGATCAGGGCCACGGTGGGGCCGATCACCACAGGGGGCAGGAGCTTGTTGACCCAGGCGGAGCCGGTCTTTTTGATGATGAGGGCGATGATGACATAGACCAAGCCCGCGAACACAGCGCCCAGGAAGATGCCCAGGAAGCCGAAGGCCACGGCGCCCGCCAGAGGGCTGATGAAGGCGAAGGAGCTGCCCAGAAATACGGGGCTCTTTTTCCGGGTGGCGATGAAGAGGTAGAACAGCGTGCCGAAGCCCGCGCCGCACAAGGCCGCCGGCTGGCTCATGTAGGTGCCCGTGCCATCCACCAGGATGGGCACCAGCAGCGTCGCCGCCATGATCGCCAGCAGCTGCTGGAAGGCGTAGATCAGATTCTTTTTGATGGGCGGCTTGTCTGCAATGTTATAGACCAGTTTCATCAGTTGTATCCCCCTATCTGATTTTTCATTCGGCACAAACGCGCCGAAGCACCGCTTCGTTCACCCCGGAAAAAAGGGCCTTGCCCCTTCAGGCAGGCCCTTGCTTTCGCATAGCGTTTCATCGCATCTGCCGGCAAAAGAACCGCCGCCCGGATGAACCTTGCAAAGTATAGCGGGTTTTCAGGGGATTGTCAATGCAGATTCCGCAAATTTCCGAATATTTATTGCTTTTTTAAGATTTTTGTAAGCTTTTTTGCAGAAAAAAGCGGCCCGAATCCGCCTCAGGCCGCTTTTGCATTCGTCATTATTTCAAAGTGATTACCACGTGCCGGTTGGGCTCTTCGCCCTCGGAATGGGTGGTGACTGCGGGATGATCCTGCAAGGCAGCGTGCAGGATCCGCCGCTCGTAGGGGTTCATGGGCTCCAGGCTCACCTTCCGGCCCGTGCGCTGGGCCTGGTTCGCCATGCGGTTCGCCAGGCGCTTGAGGGCGTCCTCCCGCTTGGCGCGGTAGCCTTCCGTATCCAGCGTCACCCGGGTGTAGCTGCTCTGGCCCTTGTTCACCTGCAGGCTCGTCAGGTATTGCAGCGCATCCAGGGTCTCGCCCCGGCGACCGATCAGGATGCCCAGGGTGTCCCCTTCCATGTTGACCTTCACGTTGCCCTCCTCGTCGGTGGCTACCGCCACGGAAACGGGCACGTTCATAAGCTGGGTCAGATTCTGCAAAAATTCCTGCGCCTTCCCCGCGGCGGTTTCC
The DNA here is from genome assembly GCA_905236495.1 of uncultured Christensenellaceae bacterium. Lineage (GTDB taxonomy): Bacteria > Bacillota > Clostridia > Christensenellales > Aristaeellaceae > RUG563. The sequence goes on along the minus strand of CAJOPV010000086.1, from coordinate 25,707 downwards.
CGGTCCGCCTGCTCGGCGGGCACGATCTCCTTGGGTTCAGGCCGCTCCTTGGGCTCCTTCTTCTCCCGGGGCTTCCGGGCCTTGGGAGGCTTTTCGGGCTTTTCTTCCGCCTGGACGGCGTCCTTTTCTTCCTCGGCGGGCTTTTCGGCCTTGGGCGCCTTCTTCTTGGCTTCAGGCTTTTCCTTCTTGGCCTCGGGCTTTTCTTTCTTGGCCTCGGGCTTTTCCTTCCTGGGAGCGTCCTTCTTCCTGGGGTCTTCTTCCTTCATGGCGTCCGCCAGGATGGCGTGGGCCATGTCGCCGTCGGTGGCTTCGTCGCCCTTCATGGTCAGACGGACCTTGGCGGGACGGGAGCCGAACAGCCCGAACAAGCCCTTGCTGCCCTCTTCCAGTACATCCACGGTCACGTCGGAAATCGAAACGCCCAGCTCCTCCAGGCCCTGGGAAATGGCCTCCTCGATGGTACGCCCGGTCACTTCAAATTCTTTCATTATTTCACAGACCCTTCTCCGTTTACGGCGGTTGCTTTTTTGGCTTCCTGCTTTTCAAATACCTTGGTGAGAACGATGCTCTGCACCCACATCACCGCCGTGGAGGTGACCCAGTACAGGGCGAACCCGGCGTTGGAGGAGAGGCAGAAATACACGGACAGGATGGGGAAGAAATACTTCATAAAGTTGTTCATGCCCTGGCCCTGACCGCTGGCGGGCTGCACGTTCTGCTGCTCCTTGAGCTGGGGGTTATACTTGGTTTGCAGTATCTGGGCCACTCCCGCCGCCACGGGCAGGATCAGCAATCCGTTATACTGCTGGTAAAGGGTGATGGTGAAAATCAGCGCGTTCAGGTTGCTCCATCCCGGCACCGCCGCGATGGCCTGCGTATAGGCGGGCACGTTCTGCAGCGCGGCGACGATGTTCTGTACGCTCACCTGCATGCTCTCCCGGGTGGCGAAATCCAGCGCCTGATCGCTGACGCCGGCGATGGCGGCGGTGACGGACTGCAATTGCCCTTCGCTCAGCAGCCCGTAGGCCTTCTGCCACACATCCTGGGTCAGAATCTGCAAGGAACGCAGATCGGGGGCGATGGAGGTGAAGGGAGAATCGGTCATCCAGATGTTTTTCACCCACAGGAAATGCTCGGCGGACGTGATGATATCCGTCTCCCCCGCCAGATACTGGAACGCCTGCATCGCCAGACGCTCGTTGGCGATGGCCCGCATGGCGGCGAACATGGCGATCATCAAAGGCCAGGTGAGCAGCATGGGCAGGCACCCGGACAGGGGGTTATACCCCTCCTTGCGCATGAGCTCCGCCTGTTTTTGCTGAAGCTTCTTGGGGTCGTTCTGGTATTTCTTCTGGAGCTCGGCGATCTTGGGCTGCACCGCCGACATTTTCCGCATCCCCTTGCGGCTGCGGTAATCGAAGGGCAGGCAGATCAGGCGCATCAGCACCGTAAAGATGATGATGGCAACGCCGTAGTTCTGTACCACGCCGTTGATGCCGGACAGTACGCTGTACAAAAAATCAGTAATGGCACTCAAGGATTCTCGTCCCTCCTAATGATGGCGCTGGGCCCGTCGGGCACGGGGTCATAGCCGCCCTTGACGCCGGGGCGGCACCGGGCCACCCGGCGCAGGGCCATGGCACCGCCCCGCACAGCGCCGTAGCGCTCCACAGCGATCTGGGCGTATTCCGAACAGGTGGGGATAAAGCGGCAGCAGGGCCGCTTGTTGGGGCTGATCCGCTTTCGGTAAAACCGGATCAAAAACAGCATCATCCGCTTCATTTGCTTTCTTCCCGATACAGCCCTTGCTTTTTCAGCAGGTAACGGAGGGATGCGGAAAGCCTGGAAAAATCGGCCTGGGCCGCCGCTTCCCTGGCGGTGACGACGTACAGGCCCGTTTTGAGGAAGGGCATCTGCGCCCGAAACGCCTCCCGCAGCCTGCGCTTCACTTTGTTTCGGGTCACGGCGTTGCCGATCTTTTTGCTCACCGCGAACCCCGCCAGTATTTTGGGCCCCCGGACGAAGCCCACCGCCATTTCCCGGCAGGCGGCCCCTTTCCCCTTCCGATACACGTAGCGGAACTGCCCGTTTTTCCGAAGCCGATGCTGCTTTTCCATGCCGCTTCCCTCTTTCCGCCTTCAAAGCAAAACCCGCCCCACGGGTCCATGCGCGTTGGCAAGCGTCGGGGGCGGGCTAAGCCAGGCAAGAAAGACCGGGAGCTGGGATCAGACCGTCAGCTCCTTGCGGCCCCGGTTCCGGCGGCGGGAAAGCACCCGGCGGCCGTTTTTCGTGCTCATGCGGGCACGGAAGCCGTGCACCTTATTGCGCTGGCGCTTCTTGGGCTGAAAAGTACGTTTCATAACGGCAACAACTCCTTCTAATTGCACATGCCCTCAAGGCATGGATTGATGCGTTTTGAGCCATAGCACCACAAAACAGCCATTATAGTATATCCATCCGGCTGCCCCGTGTCAAGCGGTTTTTTAAATTTCACGTCCGCTTCTTCGTTTCTTTTCAGCTTATCTCAATCAGGCCGCTGTCCCGCCGAAAGATCCTGCCTCAAGGCGCGCAGGGCGTCCAGCTGCCGGGCCAGGCCATCGTCCGCCTGTTCCATGAGGGCGTTGACGCCCTCCCGCGCCTGGGCGGAATAAGCGTCGCACTCCCGGCGGGCACTGTCCAGCATATCCTGGGCCTGGGTCTGGGCGCGGGCCACGATCTCGCTCTCCGCCACCATCTGCTGGGCCCGGGCCTGGGCGTCGGCGATCATGGCGTTGACCCGGTTCTGGGCGTCCGCCACCATGGCGTTGGCCTGGTCAGCCGCGCTCTGTAGGGTGGCGTTGGCCCGGGTCTGGGCGTCGGACAGGGTGGCGTTGGCCTGGCTGTTGGCGCTGTCAACCGTCTGCCGGGCGGAGGTGCTGGCCTCCTTCAGCGCGGCTTCCGCCTGCCTGCGGCTTTCGGAAATGATCTGGCTTTCCATCGCCAGCAGTTCCTTGGCGGACTGCAGATCAGCGGGGATGCTGTCCCGGATGCGGCGCACCAGGGCGGTGCATTCCTCCCTTTCCAGCATGATGCGCCCGTACAGCGGGATGGTCTTGGCGTTTTCCACCATCAGCTCCAGCTTATCCAGGTGATCGAAAACGGATAGATCCTTGCCTGACATGTTCAATCCTCCCTTGTCTTTTGATGCTTATTTGGAAAAGATTTATTGATTTCTTTGATGACCGCCCGGGGAACGTAGGGCGCAAGGTCCGCTCCAAAGGCCAGCAGCTGCCGCACCATGCTGGCGCTGATCTCCCGGAAGGCGGGATCGGCGGGCAGGAACAGCGTCTCCAGCCCCGGGTTCAATTGCCCGTTGATCCGGGCCATGGCGGTTTCGCTTTCCAGGTCGCTTACGCCCCGCAATCCCCGGATCACAACCGTAATCCCCTGCTCCTTCGTAAGCTGGGCCAGCAGCCCCCCGTAGGCGATCACCTCGGCCTGGGGGATGGTTTTGCAGGCTTCACGAAGCATCTTCACCCGCTGCTCCACCGAAAACAGGCCCTGTTTTTCCGGGTTGTGCAGTACGCCCACCACCACCCGGTCAAAGATCTTGGCGGCCCTGCGGATCACATCCATGTGCCCCAGGGTCACCGGGTCAAAGCTGCCGGGATACAGGCACACCGATTCTTTCATGCTTCTTCCTCCAGATGATAAAAGCTCAGGCCCGTCACGCCGTACTCCCGCCGGTCGTCAAGCTTCAGAGGCAGCGCAATTTCAGGGGGCGTTTCCCGGCTGTGCTCCACCACGACCAGTCCTCCTGCCCCAACGAGCCCATATTCCGCAAGAAGGGCGCATATGGGGGCCGTATCCATGCGATAGGGCGGGTCCAGGAACACAAGGCTGAAGGCCTGTCCCTCCTTTTGCAGGGCGTTCAGGGCCAGCGTATCCTGCATGGGCAAAAGCCGCGCTCTGCTCTGGCAGCCCAGGCTTTCGATGTTCTCTCGGATCACCCGGCAGGCTTCCCGGCTCTTATCGCACAAAACGGCCTCCGCCGCCCCCCGGCTCAGGGCCTCCAGGGCCAGGGCGCCGCTGCCTGCGTACAGATCCAGCACCCGGGCGCCATAGACCCTGGCGCCTAAAATGCTGAACAGCGCTTCCTTCACCCGATCCGCCGTGGGCCGGGTATCCGTGCCCGCCGGGGTTTTCAGGCGTCTGGAGCCCATGTCTCCCGCAATGATCCGCATGTCAAATCAGCTCGTTTTTCTTTTCCGTCCGGGCTTGCCGGGCTTTCTTTTCCTTCCGCTGCCGGCGGCGCTGATTGGCGCTGATGTCCCCATGCACCGAGGCCCTTGTCCGGGGCCCGGTGAGATACCCGATGGGATAGCCCAGGGCGGGGATCAAAACCAGCAGCGGGCTCAGCCGATCCATGGTCAGAACGCCTTCCACGCTGCGGGTGCTCACGGCGTTGGAGAAGGGAAAGATCAAAATGCGCACGATCAGGTGCAGGATATCCCGCACCGTGATGCCGGCGGTCTGCTCGTAATAGCTCAGCGGTACGGTGAGCTCCTCATGCCCGCGGAAGGTGCCCACCCAGCTGGGCAGGGCTTGCAGGGCGTAGGTCTGGGGCTGGGCGGTCAGGGCGTGGGGCACCGTCAAAAGCCACAGCACCGCCGCCGCGCACAGGAAGGTGACCCACCCCTTCAGGGGATGATAGCAGCGGTCCTTTTCCTCTTTTGTCACCTGCTGCCCCGCTTCCTCATGGGCGTAGGCGATCTCGCCCAGCGTCACTTCGCTTTCTCCGTCCCGGGAGCCTGCGGAAAACAGGATCATAAAGCACACCGCCACCACCAGCATATTCACCAGCCACCGCAGGATGGGGCTGCCGAAATTCAGCATGATCCCCATCATCACATACGCCACCGCAAAGGCCGCATAATACGCCAGGATGCGAAGGCCCCGCAGCGCCGCGCTGCCGGAAAGCCAGGCGCCTTTTATGTAGGGCTTATAGACCAGTTTCTTCTGCGCTTTCTTGCTTTGCATATCCTACCCCCGTCCGGGTTTATTCCGCTTCCGTTTCGCCGTCATACAGGATGGGGACCCGGGCCGTTGCCGCCAGGAGCATCTCATAGCTGATGGTGCCCGCCCAGGCCGCCAGTTCCTCCGCCGGGATCTCTTCCTGTCCCTGTCTTCCCAATAATACCACCGGCGCGCCGATCTGGCAATCCTCCGGGGGCAGGGCCGTTACGTCCGCCATGATCTGATCCATGCACACCCGCCCGATCACCGGGCAGCGCCGCCCGCCGATGAGCACCTGGGCTTTGCCGGACAGAGCCCGGTGATACCCGTCCCCGTAGCCTACGGGCAGCGTCGCCACCCGGGTTTCCCTCTCCGCCTGCCAGGTGCAGCCGTAGCTGACGCAGGCCCCGGCGGGAACGGTTTTCACATAGGCGATCTCCGTATGCCAGGAAAGGGCGGGGCGCACCGGGGGCGTGCCCGGCACCGGGGCGCAGCCGTACAGGGAAATGCCCTGCCGCACCATCTGATACCGGGCCTGAGGATACCTGACTGCCGCGGCGCTGGCAGCGGCGTGACAGATAATGCCCTCCGGCAAAAGAGCCCGCATCTCGTCAAATTTTCGGATCTGGGAAAGGGAATAATCCGCTTCCTCCCCGTCAGCGTCCGCCATGTGGGTGAAGGCGCCGGTGAGCAGCACGTGGGGGCAGCGCTCGATCTCCTTCAGCACCCCCGTCAGCTCTTCCCGGGTCCTGACCCCGATGCGGCCCATGCCCGTATCGCACTTAAGATGCACCCGGGCCATTTCGTTCAGGTCCGAAGCCGCCCGTTCCAGATACCGCACCCGTTCCCGGTCGAACACCGCCTGGGTCAAGCCGAAGCGCACGCTGGCCCGGGCGCCTTTTTCGTTCACCGCGCCCAGCACCAGGATGGGGGCTTGGATGCCCGATTGCCGCAGGGCCTCCCCTTCCTCGGGGATCGCCACCCCCAGCCAGTCCGCCCCGCTGCTCAGGGCGGCCTTCGCCACCGGCACCAGGCCGTGGCCGTAGGCGTTGGCCTTTACCACCGCCAGCATGTGGGGCGTTGGCCCGATAGCCGCCCGGAGCGCCCGGGCGTTCTCCGCGATGGCGCTTAAATCCACCCGGATGTACGTGCCGCGATACTGCAAAGTATGCCTCCCGGAAAATCAGAATTTCATTTTGCCGCCCATTTTGCCCGTTTTCCCGCCCAGCTGCACGCCGGACAGGATATCGGAGGTGAAGGCGAAGGAATTGCGGTCCTTTTCCTCCTGGGCCCTGAAGGCGCAGCTCACCATCTGATCGATGAGCGCGCCGTACTTGATGCCGCTTTCCGCCCACAGGGAATAGGCCAGGGAGCCGGGGATGGTGTTGATCTCGGTGATGAAGTAATCGTCGCTGTTTCTGTCCAGCATGTAATCGATGCGCACCACGCCCTTGCAGTCCATGGCGTCAAAGATGCGCAGGGAAAGGGCCTGCAGCTCCTGCGTCAATTCCTCCCCGATGGGGGCCGGCACGATGCGCTTCAAGCTCGCCATGCCCTTGCTGCCGCCGCTGCCCGCCAGATATTTTTCCGAAAAATCCAGGAATCCGGCGCCGCTGTTGGGCATTTCCAGCACGGAGGCCTTTCTCTCCCCGTCGTACCCCAGCACGGAGCAGTTGACTTCGATGGGCCGGTCCAGCCCCTTTTCGACCAGCACCCGCCGATCGTAGGAAAAGGCCAGCGTCAGCGCCTCCCGGAGAGAGGTGCGGTCGTCCGCCCGGCTGACCCCGATGGAGGAGCCCAGGCACGCGGGCTTGACGAACACGGGATAGCCCAGCGCCTTTTCCACTTTGTCCATGGCGGCGTCGGTGTCGTGCTCAAACTGGGTGCGGGTCAAATCGCAGTCCGGCAGCACAGGGAAGCCGCAGCCCCGGAAAAACCGCTTCATGGTGATCTTATCCATTCCCACGGCGGAGCCGGTGATGCCGGTGGATGCATAGGGGATGCCCGCCAGCTCCAGCAGGCCCTGGACGGAGCCATCCTCCCCGTGCAGCCCGTGCATCACGGGGATCGCCACGTCCAGCCGGGCCACCACTTCTTCCTTCCCGCCGCCCAGCAAGCCCTTGGGGGGCACATAATGCATCAGCGCGCCGCTTCCGGCGGTCAAATCCAGATGCACGGGCAAAATGCCCTTTCTGAAGGGATCGAAGGGGGTGTAGGTGTTGATATCCAGCAGCGCGTCCCCGGTGAACCATTCGCCTTTCTGGCTGATGTAAATGGGGATCACGTCATAGCGCTCCCGGTTCACGTTGCGCATCAGCTGCACCGCGCTGATGATGGCTACCTCATGCTCGCAGGTGCGGCTGCCGAAAATAACGCCCAGCTGAATCTTGCTCATTTCGTCCTCCCTTTACTGCTCGCTGTAATGGTCGGGCAGGTCGTTTTCATACATGACGGTATCCCCGGGACGGATCAGGCCGTTCACGGTGGTCACCGCCTCCTGCAGGCTGCCGACGGTATAGATACGGTCCGCCGGGAAGCCCGCTTCCGTCAGGCCCTTTCTGATGGGCGCCGTATGCTTCCTTCCCACCAGCACGGCGATATCCGCTTTTCCCGCCATGGCCCGTCCGAATTCCTCGTTATACCGGCTTTCGTCCTCCCCCAGCTCCACCATCCCCGGGGTCACGATGATCCGCCTTTCCGGGAAGGAGGAAAGCACCTTCAGCGCCTCTTTGCTGGACCGGGGATTGGTGTTGAAGGCGTCGTCAATGACGGTGACGCCGCCCCCTGTCTTCAGCAATTGCAGCCGATGCTCCACGGGCTTCAGGTTCTGAATGCCCCGGCGGATCTGCTCCGGGGAAAGATTTAAGTATTTCGCCACCAGGGCGCATACCAGGATGTTGCGGATGTTATGCTCCCCCAGCAGCGCCGTCTGGCAGGAAATAGGCTCCCAGCCCTTGAGGCGCAGGGTGAAGTGGCTGCCCTGAGGGGATACGGATACGTCCTCCGCCCAGGCGTCGGCCCCTTCCCTGCCAGCCAGCAGCCGGGCCTTCCCGGTCTTCTGATACAGGCCCGTCACGATGTCCCCGTCATCCAGGAACACGGACAGCCCGTCCTCCGGCAGGGCCTCGATGAGCTCATACTTGGTTTTTTTGATGCGCTCCAGGGTCTTGAAGGTGTCCAAATGCTGGGGCCCCACGGCGGTCAGAATGCCGATCTGGGGGTGCACCAGGCGGGAAAGCTCCTTGATCTCCCCCACGTGCCTGGCTCCCATTTCGCCGATGAACACCTGATGGGCGGGGGTCAGCCGCTCCCGAATGATCCTTGTAACGCCCATGGGGGTGTTAAAGGAGGCCGGGGTCGCCAGCACGTTGTATTTCTGCGACAGGATATCCGCCAGGATGAATTTGGTGCTGGTCTTTCCGTAGCTGCCCGTAATGCCGATGCGGATCAGGCGCTCGTTTTTGAGCAGCTTCTTTTCCGCGTCCCGGAAGTATAAATGGAAGATGAGCCTTTCCACGGGCCAGATCAGCAGCCCCGCCAAAGCCACCGTCAGGGGCAAAACCAGCGCGGAAGCGGCGACCCAAACGCCCGCCGTTTCCCGCCGCGCAGCGAAAAACACAATCACGATCAACAGGGCCAGCACCAGCGCCAAAGCCAGGTACAGCCGCTTCATCCGGGCCGTCAGGGCGAATTTCTTTTTTTCCGCCTTCATCATGCCCAGGCGCCGGATCACCCAGCCCAGGGCCAGCATCGAAGCGGACACGCACGCCGCCAGCACGGTCTTTCCCGCCGTCCAGCCTGATTTTTCGGTGATTTCCTCCAAATTGACGACGCCGAATACCAGCGCGGCGTACAGCCCCAGGTAGGCGCCCCCCAAAGCAAGGCAGGGCAGCACGGCCCGGGTCCATTGCCGGCGCACCGTTTTGAAATAGCCGTAAAACTGATAGCTTTCCAGCTGGAAGTAATGGGTCAGCCTCCGGGCGGCAAGCAGCATCCCCCCCGCCATGCACAGGCAGGGAAGCCAGAATAACATCAGATGATCCAATGCCGCTTCGCCTCCTTTACGTCAAAAACGCCCGCAGGACCTGCACGAACCGGGGCCACTGGTGCAGATACGCGAAATGATCGTCTCCTTCAAAGACCACCAAGCCCGCGTCTTTGATTTCCCGCTCCATTTTCTGCCCCATCCACAGCGGCGTTTCCGTATCCTTTTCGCCCCAGACGAGGAGGGTGGATGCCTGAATGGTGGGCAGGAGGGGAGATAGATCCTCCGAGATCACCTTGACGAAGGTCTTTTTCATTTCATCGTCCAGCGCCAGGTAATCCGGGGACCCGTACTTTTGCTGCAGGGCCTTGAGCCCCTTTTCCGCCGCCGCGCCGACGACGGGCAGCTTGGTCAGCGACAGCAGCCGGGCCTTCTTTTTCTGGTAGGCCGCGCTGCGCTTTTTCTGCTCCTCCGTCTGGGGCTTTTTGAGGCCTGCCCCGCCGGTGATCACCAGGCGGTTTACCAGTTCGGGCCAGCTTGCCGCCAGTTGAAGCGCCACCCGCCCGCCAAAGGAATGGGCGATGATATCGCAGGGGGAAATGCCAAGCTGTTTTATTGCATCCCGGGTGCACGCCGCGAATTCCCCGACGCCCCAGGGTTCCGGGGGCCGGCCTGATTCCCCGTGAGCGGGAAAATCCAGCGCGGTCAGGCGAAAGTCCCCTTCCAGGGCGTTCACGATGGGATCGAAATGATGGCAGGTGCAGCCCCAGCCATGCAAAAGCAGCACCTGCGGCCCCGCGGCGCCCCTTTGCTCGTAATGGATTTCCACGCCCTTGGCTGTCAAGCGCACGGCCCCTGCCCTCCCGTTCCTTCAACATTGTATTATATGACGATCCCTAATCCCCCATGCGCCAGATATACCGGCACTTATACCGCGCTCCGGCGCAGATGCCCTGATAAGCGGGGGGCACGGGGGCGATGCGCTCCAGGGCGCAGCCCAGCTTTTCCGCCGTGCGGCGGGAGGGGAGGTTTTCCACGTTGGCGGTGATGACGACGCTGTCCAGGTTCAGCCGCCGAAGCAGCGGCAGCATGCACCGGCAGGCCTTTTCCGCGTAGCCGTGGCCCCGATGCTTTTCCTCGATGCGGTAGCCGATGTGGCCCAGGTAATAAAGGGCGGGGCTTTCCCCCAGCCGCAGGCTCACATACCCCACATAATCCCGGGCGCCCGTCCGATAGATGCAGAACAGATACCCGTCCTCAATGCCGCAGGATGCGTCCGCCACCTCCTGGTTGGAAAGCACCAGGTCGATTTCCCCGTCGGAAAACATGGGCTTCCGGGAAAACAGCCGCAGCAGATTCATCATGCAGGCACCTCAAGCATTGTAACACAATTTCCGTTAAACAACAAGCAAGAGCAGCTCAGAACAGCGCTTCCACAAATTCCTTGGCGTCGAAGGCCTGCAGATCGTCGATGCCCTCCCCCACGCCGATGTACCAAACGGGGATGTTCAGTTCCTTTCGGATGGCGATGGCAACGCCGCCCTTGGCGGTGCCGTCCAGCTTGGTGAGCACGATGCCGTTGATCTCGGCGGCCTCCTTGAATTGCTTGGCCTGCTGGATGCCGTTCTGGCCCGTGGTGGCGTCCAGCACCAGCATGCAGCGCATTTCCGCCTCCGGGTATTCCCGGTCGATGATCCGGCGCATTTTGGCAAGCTCGTCCATCAAATTCTTTTTGTTGTGCAGCCGCCCGGCGGTATCCACGATGAGCAGATCCGTTTTCCGGGCCTTGGCGGCCTGCACCGCGTCATAGACCACCGAGGCGGGGTCGCCCCCCTCCTGGCCCCGGATGATGGGCACCTTCGCACGCTCCGCCCACACCGCCAGCTGCTCGTCCGCCGCGGCCCTGAAGGTGTCCGCCGCCGCCAGCATGACGGACCTGCCGATCTCCTGGAACCGCAGGGCCAGTTTTCCGATGGTGGTGGTCTTCCCCACGCCGTTGACCCCCACCACGAACATCACCATGGGCCATTTCAGCACAGGCCGGGGAATATTCATTTCCTCCACCAGGATTTGCTTGAAAATTTCCCGGGCCCGGGCGCCGTCCCTGACCTTTTCGGCATCCACCCGGGCGCGGAGCTTTTCGATCACTTCGGTGCTGGCTGCCACGCCCACGTCCGCCAGGATCAGGATATCCGTAAGCTCGTCGTAAAAATCCTCGTCGATCTTCTCGGCAGATTGCACCAGGCCATCCACCCGATCGGTCAGGCCTCCCCGGGTCTTGCTCAGGCCCTGACGCAAGCGCTGAAAGAAACTCATAGCTTTTCCTCCTGCCTCAATCAAAATCCTGCAGATTGACGGAAACCATGCCGCTGACGCCCCGCTCCTGCATGGCGACGCCGTAGAGGGCGTCGCAGCGCTCCATGGTGCCCTTGCGGTGGGTAATCACCACGAACTGGGTGGTCTTGGCGTATTCCGCCAGGTAATCGGCGAAATAGCCGATGTTGGCTTCGTCCAGCGCCGCCTCGATCTCATCCAGGATGCAGAAGGGGGTGGGCTTCAGTTTCAGCATGGCAAAGAGAATGGCGATGGCGGTGAGGGCCCGCTCCCCGCCGGAAAGAAGCGAAAGCAATTGCAGCTTCTTTCCCGGGGGCTGGGCGATGATCTCGATGCCGCAGTTCAGGGCGTCGGAGGGATCGGTGAGCCGAAGCTCCGCCTGCCCGCCGCCGAACAGGCGGGCAAAGGTCTCCTTGAAATAATCGCCCAGCTTGGCAAACTCCTGCACGAACTGCCTTTCCATCTGGGAAAGGAGGCGCTCGATGAGGGCTTGCAGATCGCTTTCCGCCTTTGTCAGATCCTGCTCCTGGGCGGTGAGATCGTCAAAGCGCTCCTTGGTGGCGGCGTATTCCTCGATGGCCCCCACGTTCACCGGGCCCATCTCCCGGATGCGCCCCCGAAGGGCGGCGGCCTCTTTTTCGCTGTTTCCCAGCTCGAACACGCCCTGCGCCCGGAATTCCTCCGCCCCTGCGTAGGTGAGATCGTAGGTGTTGAAGATGTGATCGGTCATCACCTTCAGCTCGTTTTCCGCCCGATCCTTTGCCAGCTCTGCCCGGTGCAGCTTCATGCTGTCCTCGTCGTAAGCCCTGTGGATTTCCTCGCTGAGCCGTACGCATTCCCGCTGGGCGGCGGCCTTTTCCTGGCGCTTCTGCTCCAGCTCCTCCGCGTGCCGCTGGCATTCTGCCACCCGCTTTTCCTGCTCCCGGAAGGCCTGATCCTGGGCGGTTAAGGTTTCCTTTGCCTGAATGACGGCCTGCTCCCGTTCGGCCTTTTCGCCCTCCAGCTTTTTCAGCGCTTCGGAGAGGGCCGCAAGCTCCTGATCCCGCCGGGCCCGATCCCGCCGCAGGGTATCCAGGGCGTAGGTGAGCTCGGCGTACTGCAGGCGCATTTTCGTCACCAGCTCCCGCTGGTGCTCCGCCTTTTCCCGGGCCTCGAAAAGGGCCTTCTGCATGGCCTCGGTCTTTCGGTCCATGGCCTCCCGGTCGATGGTTTCGTTTTCGGCGATGCTCTGGGCCCGGCGAAGATCGTCCTCGATCTCCGCGATGCTTTCGGTGAGCTGCGCGGCGGCGGCCCGGGTACGCTCCAGCTGCTCGGAGGCGGCGGTCAATTCCGCCCGGGCGTTGAATACCCGTTCCTGCTCCCGGGCTACGGCGATCTCTTCCTGGTGCACCCGTTCCATGGCCTCGTTGCGCAGCCGCTTCATTTCCTCCCTCTGGGCCTGCATCTGCATAAGCTTTTCCCGCAGGGCGGCAAGCTCCTTCTTTTCGGCTGCCAGGGCGGCTTGCATATCCTTCATTTCCCGCTCCCGGCCCAGCAGGCTCACCGCGCTCTTTTGCGCCGTGCCGCCGGTCATGGAGCCGCCGGAGTGCATCACGTCCCCCTCCAGCGTCACCAGGCGAAAGGCGTGGCGTCCCGCCCGCATGATGGGGATGCCGCTGTCCAGGTCCTTGGCGATGACGGTGCGGCCCAGCAGGTTTTCCATGATGCCCCGGTACTGGGGATCGTAGGAGATCAATTCGCTGGCGACGCCCAGGCACCCGGGCATGGAAAGAAGCCTTCGCTCCTCAGCGTTCAGCGTCCTGCCCTTCACGCTGGTCATGGGCAGGAAGGTGGCCCTGCCCAGGCGGTTCTGCCTTAAGTAATCGATGAGGCGCTTGGCGGCCTCCTCGTCCTCCGTCACGATATTTTGCAGCGCGCCGCCCAGCACCATATCAATGGCGGTCTCCAGGTCCTTGGGCACCTGCATGAGCCTCGCCACCACGCCCCGGACGGCGGGGTCCGCCCCCGCGTAGGAAAGGGCCTTGCGGACGGACTGGCTGTATCCCTCCATCTCCCGGCTCATTTCCTCCATGAGGCGCAGGCGGCTCAGATCGCCTTGGTATTTCACGTTCAGGCTCTGGGCCTGCTCGGCGGTGCGCTGGGTATCCTCGGTGAGGGCCCGCAGGCGGCCTTCCGTTTCCGCGGCATCGGTTTTTAAGGCTTCCAGCCCGGCATCCACTTCCCCGGCCTGGGCCTCCGCGGCCCGCAGGGCGCCTGTCAATTCGGTCTGCCGCCCTTCCCCTTCCTTGACCGCCAGGCGGATCTCCTCCAGGCGGTTTTTCATCTGGGCGCAGATAGCCTGCTGCCGGGCCTGCTGGTTCCGGGCGTCGGACAGGCGGTTCATGGCGGCGAGGATATCCGCCTTGTGCCGGTCCAGGGCCTCTTCCTTTTCCTGGGCGTCGGCAATGAATAAGTCCAGGCGGCCCTGCTCCCCATCCAGCTCCCCTTTTGCTTTTTCCAGGGCGGCGCCGCTTTCCTTGGTTTCTTCCTCTCCCTGTTGAAACAGGGAGCGCAGGTCGGATTGCTTCTGCCTCGTTTCCGCCATCTGGGCGTCGATGCGGTCCATCGTTTCCCGGGCAGAAGCGATCTGATGCTCCGTCCGCTCCCGGGCGGACTGGGCCTCGTACAAAGCGTCGTTGGCGGAAAGGTGGGCCTGCCGGGCCTTCGCCGTTTCCTCCTCCAGCAGGGCCACGGCTTCCTCCAGCTTTTCCCGCTGAGCGGCGTTTTCATTGAGCCGCGCCTCGTGGTGCAGCAGGATATCCCGCAAGCCCTCCAGCGTCATATCCAGCCCGGCGATGCGGTCCTTCACCTTATCGTGGCGGATCAGGAAAATATTGATTTCCAGGGTGCGGAGGCGCTCCGCCACCTCCAGGTATTCCCGGGCTACGGCGGCCTGCCTCTCCAGCGGCTCCACCCGGGAGCCCAATTCCTCCAAGATATCCCGCACCCGCGTCAGGTTGTCCCGGGTCCTTCCCAGCTTTCGCTCGGCCTCTTCCTTGCGCACCCGGAAGGTCATGACCCCGGCGGCCTCCTCAAAGGCCTGCCGGCGATCCTCGGATTTGGCGGAGAGGATCTCGTCGATGCGGCCCTGCCCGATGAGGGAATACCCTTCTCTTCCGATGCCCGTATCCCGGAACAGCTCCAGGATATCCTTCAGGCGGCAGGCGGTCTTATTCAGGAAATAATCGCTGTCCCCGTTGCGATAGACCCGCCGGGTCACCATGACCTCGGCATAGGAGGATTTCAGCGCCCCATCCTCGTTATCGAACACCAAAGAGACCTCGCAGTAGGAGGCCTGCTTCCGCTTTGCCGTGCCGCCGAAGATCACATCTTCCATCTTGGCGCCCCGCAGCACCCGGGCGCTCTGCTCGCCCAGCACCCAGCGCACGGCGTCGCCGATGTTGCTTTTCCCCGATCCGTTGGGCCCCACGATGCCCGTGATGCCCTGGTTGAACACGATCTCCGTTCGGTCGGCAAAGGATTTGAACCCGTGGATCTCCAGTTTCTTGAGGCGCATTCTTTGCTATTCCCCCGGATGCTCCAGTATTTTCATCGCAAGCCGGGCAGCCTCCTGCTCGGCGCGTTTTTTGCTTTTGCCCTCGCCCCGGGCCAGTTCCTTCCCCTCCAGAAAGACGGCGGAGGTGAAGGTAGGGTCGTGGGGCGGGCCGGATTGGCCCACCGTCTGATATTCCGGCACGGGATGGCCCTGGGCCTGGGTGAGCTGCTGCAGTTCGCTCTTGAAATCGCTTTCCCCGGTT
This sequence comes from uncultured Christensenellaceae bacterium, assembly GCA_905236495.1. Classification (GTDB taxonomy): domain Bacteria; phylum Bacillota; class Clostridia; order Christensenellales; family Aristaeellaceae; genus RUG563. The sequence continues at coordinate 10,596 of CAJOPV010000086.1, read as the reverse complement.
TCGGAGCAGTCCCCGATGAGGCGCAGCACCACGTTCCGGGCGGCGTCGATCCCCCCGTCCAGATACACCGCCGCCAGCACCGCTTCAAAGGCGTCGCAGAGCACGGAGGGGTTTTCCCGTCCCCCCGTGGCCTCGCAGCCCCAATCCATGATGAGGTGCCGCCCCAGGCCGATTCCCCGGGCGGCGGCGGAAAGCCGCTCCTCCCGCACCAGCTTCTGTCTTAACTGGGTCATGGCCCCTTCCTGCATTTCGGGGTGCTTTTCATAGATTTTTTCGCTGACGCACAGCTCCAGCACCGCGTCGCCCAGAAACTCCAGCCGCTGATTGTGCCGCCGCCCTGCGGAGGGATGTGTCAGCGCCAGGCGCAGAAGGCCCTTCTCCCGGAACCCGTAGCCCAGCTTTCCCTCCAGAGCGCTCAAGTCTGCCATGCAAGCCCTTTCCTTCCCGTTCTTCACAACAGCACGGGCGCGCCCACTTTGGTGAGCGCGCCGCTGTTTCCCGTTGGATTATTCCTGACGCTCTTCGATGTATTTTACCACGTCGCCCACGGTGCGCAGCGTGTTGATGGCGGCGTCGTCCACGGTCATGTTGAAGGCGTCCTCCAGATCCATGATGAGCACCATCACGTTGGCGCTGTCCGCCTTCAGGTCCTCCACCAAACGCTTGTCGGGGGTGATCTCGCTCACGTCCATTTTCAATTGCTTGGCAATCATCTGGGCTACGGTTTCAAATACCATGTTCTTTTCCTCCTTTTGTTGTTCAAAGCTGTCTGGAGATTTCCGTTTCTATGGTTTGAACCAGGTTCTTCCGCGCCATGAGCACGGCCTGGCGAACGGCGCAGGCAATGGCGTGGGCGTTGCTGGAGCCGTGGGCCTTGACTACCACGCCCTGCACCCCCAGCAGCGGGGCCCCGCCCACTTCGGTGTAATCCATGGCCTTTTTCACCCGGCGGAAGGCGGGCTTGGCAAGCAGGCCGCCCAGCTTGCTCCGGGTATCGGCGTAGATTTCCTTTTTGATCATGCCCATCAGGGTGCCCGCCACGCCCTCCATGAATTTGAGGATCAGATTGCCGGAAAAACCGTCGCACACCACCACGTCCGCAAGATCGGCGGTAATGTCCCGGCCCTCGATGTTGCCCACGAAGTTGAAGCCCGCCTGCTCCATCAGGGGGTAGGCCGCCTTCACCAGGGCGTTGCCCTTTTCGGCCTCCGCCCCGATATTGACAAGGCCTACCCGGGGATTATCGACCCCCCGCACGGCCTTTACGTACGCCGCCCCCATCACGCCGAACTGGGGCAGGTAGGCGGGCAGGCAATCCACGTTGGCCCCGCAGTCGATGAGGCAGAAAAAGTCCTTCCCGTTGGGCAGAAGCGGCGCCAGGGCAGGCCGCTCCACCCCGGGGATGCGCCCCAGGCGGAACATGCCCCCGGCTAAGGTGGCCCCGGTGCTGCCGGCGGATACGAAGCCGTCGGCCCCGCCTTCCCGGACAAGCAGCATGCCCTTCACCTGGGCGCTGTTTTTCTTTTGCCGGATCGCCATGACGGGAGCGTCATGGTTGGTGATGATCTCGTCGCAGTCGTCGATTTCGATGCGGTCCTTTACGTCCCCGGCCTCCGAAAGCAAAGGCGCGATCTCCGCCTTGGGCCCGCCCAGGGTGATTTTCAGCTCCTGATCCGCCCGCAGGGCTTCCAGCGCCCCCTCAACGGTGCACGCCGGGGCGTTGTCGCCGCCCATGGCGTCCAGATAAATGTGGGTCATCCCCGTCACTCCTTACCAAGTTCCAGCATAAACCATCGTGTATTTTACCACAATCCCGCCCGATTGACAATCCCTTCTGCCGCCGGGCGGTTGATATTTGTGAAAAAATGATATATAATACGAATGGATCAATCTGCAGGCTTCCCGATGAGGAAAGGAGTGCGGAAGGCATGAAACTGATTATCGCCATCGTACAGGACGAGGATGCGTCCCGCCTGATCAGCGAACTGATGAACGAAGGCTTCGGCGTCACCAAGCTGGCAACCACCGGCGGCTTCCTCAAATCGGGCAACACCACGCTGCTCCTGGGCGTGGAGGATAACCGCATGCAGGAAGGCCTGGGCATCATCGAAAAAATCTGCAAAAGCCGGCGGCAGATCGCCGCGTCTCCCATCACCATGGGAGGCAGCAACGGCATGTATTCCTCCTTCCCCATCGAGGTGACGGTGGGGGGCGCCACGGTGTTCGTTTTGACGGTGGATCAATTTGTCAAGTACTGATGAAGGAAGGGCCCCGACCCTGCATGACTGCGCTGCGGGCAGCGAAGCGCTGAACGCCCTGCGGCGGGATTTTGCTCAAGGCCGCCTTGCCCACGCCACCCTCATTACCGGCGACGCGGGGGTAGGCAAGCGCACCTTTTCCCACCTGCTGGCCCAGGGCCTCTTATGCTCCGCCGACGGCGGGGACAAGCCCTGCGGGCAATGCCGGGATTGCAGGCGCTTCCTCGCCCGCACCCACCCGGACGCCCTGTTTCCCGCCCCCGGGCCAAGGGAAAAGACGTTAAAGATCGACGCCCTGCGGGAGATGATCGACGCCCTGTCCCGCCATTCCCTGGAGGGAGGACGGCGGGTGGTGGTGCTGGATAACGCCGAGCGCATGACCCCTCAGGCCCAGAATTGTCTGCTGAAAACATTGGAGGACGGGGCGGAGGATACCTGGTTTTTCCTCACCGCCGATCAGGAAAGCGCCGTGCTGCCCACGGTGCGCTCCCGGTGCCGGTGCGTGCGGGTGCAGCCCTGGAGCGCGGAGCGCATCGAAGCGGAGCTGATCCGGCGGGGCGTTCCCAGAGACCGGGCCGGGAGCCTTTCCCGCTTCTGCGAGGGCAGCCTGGGCCGGGCGCTGCAGATGGAAAAGGATGAAACCTACTGGGCGGCGAGGGATACGGTGCGCAAGGGCTTTTTAGCCGTCCGATGTCCCGCCGATCTGCCCGGGGCCGCTCAGGTCCTCAAGGATCAGAAGGATAACGGCGAAAGGCTGCTGGATATCCTGGAGCAGGAGATACGCGCCCTGCTCACCGCGAAAGCAGAAGGCGCGGCGGCGGATATGCCTCCCGGCTGGGAAAACGCATCGGCTTCGTCCCTGCGCCGCATCCTGGAGGCGGTGCTCACCGCCCGGCGGCAGCGGTATTTCAACGTGGGCTGGGCCGCCTTATCGGAAGGACTTATGCAAACCATATCGGAGGAAGCTGAAACATGGCAAGTGTGATCGGCGTTCGGTTCAAGAACGCGGGAAAGCTCTATTATTTCGCCCCGGGGGCCTTCTGGCCCACCGCCGGGGACTGCGTGATCGTGGAAACGGTGCGGGGATTGGAGTACGGTGAAGTGGTGACGGGGGTCAAGGAGGTCAGCGACGACCTGATCACCCCGCCCCTTAAAAAAGTCATCCGCATCGCCACGGCGGAGGACGCCCAGCACAACGCGGAAAACCGCATGAAGGAGAAGGATGCCCTTGCGATCTGCCAGAAAAAGATCGCGGAGCATAAGCTGCAGATGAAGCTGGTGGGCTGCGAATACACCTTTGACAATTCCAAGATATTATTCTATTTCACCTCCGACAAGCGGGTGGATTTCCGGGTGCTGGTGAAGGATTTGGCCTCCCAGTTCCACACCCGGATCGAGCTGCGCCAGATCGGCGTCCGGGACGAGGCGAAAATGATGGGCGGCCTGGGCATGTGCGGGCGGCCCGTATGCTGCGCCTCCTTCCTGGGGGATTTCCAGCCCGTATCCATCAAGATGGCAAAGGAGCAGAGCCTGTCCCTGAACCCCACCAAGATTTCCGGGATGTGCGGGCGGCTCATGTGCTGCCTGAAATATGAAGAGGATCACTACGAGGCCACCCGCAGGCGGATGCCCCGGGTGGGCAAGGAGGTCGCCACCCCGGACGGCACCGGCACGGTGGTGGACCTGAACATCTTAAAGGAAACCGTGCGGGTGCGCCTGCCCAAGGGCGACAGCTACGAGCAGAAGGATTATCCCCTTGCCGACGTGCAGCGCCTCTCCCCCGTTCCCCACGCCGCCAAAAAAGCGGAGGGCGCGGAGGAGGAGCCCGAGGATCTCTCCGACCTGCCCGAAACCGACGAAGCGGACCTGGAATCCGTGGAAGAATTTGCCGGGGAGGAAGGCATCAGCCAGGATGAGGCCTTGGCGCAGATCGAGGAAATGGCGGAGGCCGATCAGGAGGACCTGGAAGCCGTAAAAGCGAACGGCGACGGCAGCGAAGAAGAATAATCATTGCGCGAATAGGCCGCCTGTCCGGGCGGCTTTTCTTTCACCGAAAGATCATAGAGGAGGATCATCCAAATGGATTTCGCGGCGGTGCTGGCAAAGGAATTTTCCCTGCGGCTGGAGCAGGTCAAGGCGGTGATGGAGCTGTTGGACGCAGGCAACACCATTCCCTTCATCGCCCGGTACAGGAAGGAAATGACGGGCTCCCTGGACGATCAGGTGCTGCGGGAGCTGTCCGAGCGCCTGGAATATCTGCGGGGGCTGGAAAAGCGCCGGGAGGAGATCGAAAGGACGCTTACGGAGCAGGGCGTTATCACCGACGCCCTGCGGTCCCAGCTGCAAAGCGCCAGCACCTTGAGCGAGCTGGAGGATCTGTACCGCCCCTTCCGGCCCAAGCGCCGCACCCGGGCCACCGTCGCCAAGGAACGGGGGCTGGAGCCGCTGGAGCTGTGGCTGCTGATGCAGCTGCCCCAGGGGGACGTACAGGCGGAGGCGCTGAAATACGTGGATACGGACAAGGACGTGCCGGACGCCGACAGCGCCTTAGCCGGGGCCCGGGATATCCTGGCGGAATCGGTCAGCGACGACGCGGCATTGCGAAAGACGCTGCGCGCCCTGCTCCTTCGGGAGGGCGTCATTGAAACCCGGGCCGCCAAGGACGAGGACAGCGTTTATAGCATGTATTACGAATATCAGGAGCCCGCTGCCAAAATGGCCCCCCACCGCATCTTGGCGGTGAACCGGGGCGAACGGGAAGCCTACCTGAAGGTGACGCTGAAAGCCCCGGAGGAAAAGGCTGTTTCCCTGGTAAAGGACGCCTTTGTCCGGGGCGCTTCCCCCGCCGCCGGGCAGGTCGCCCTGGCCTGCGAGGACGCCTGGAGCCGCCTCCTGTTCCCCTCCCTGGAGCGGGAAATCCGGGGTGAGCTGACCGACCGGGCCAACGAAAGCGCCATCCGGGTGTTTTCCCAGAACCTGCATCAATTGCTCATGCAGCCTCCCATCAAGGGAAAGGTGACCTTGGGCGTCGATCCCGGCTTCCGCACGGGATGCAAGCTGGCGGTGGTGGATGAAAACGGCAAGGTGCTGGAAACGGGGGTGGGGCATTTCACCCTGCCCGGTCAGGAGGCGGCGAAGGCCGCGGCGGCCCGGCTGATCCAGGGCATGGTGAAGCGTCACGGCGTCACCGCCATTGCCATCGGAAACGGCACCGCCAGCCGGGAAAGCGAGCAGTTCATCTGCTCCCTCCTTCCCCAGCTACCGGGGGTGGCCTACGTGATCGTCAGCGAGGCGGGGGCCTCCGTTTATTCCGCCAGCAAGGCCGCCGCGGAGGAATTCCCCCATTTCGACGTAACGGAGCGCAGCGCTGTTTCCATCGCCCGCCGGATGCAGGACCCGCTGGCGGAGCTTGTGAAAATCGACCCCAAAGCCATCGGCGTGGGCCAGTATCAGCACGACTTAAAGCAAAACGAATTAACCGCCGCCCTGGACGGGGTGGTGGAGCAGTGCGTCAACGCCGTGGGGGTGGAGGTGTCCACCGCCTCGGCGGAGCTGCTCTCTCATGTGGCGGGCATCGGCCCCGCTTTGGCGAAAAACATCGTCGCTTATCGGGAGGAAAACGGCGTTGCCAGCCGGGCGGCGCTGAAAAAAGTGCCCAAGCTGGGGCCCCGGGCTTTTGAGCAGTGCGCCGGGTTCCTCCGGGTGCGGGACAGCAAAAACCCCCTGGACGCCACCGGCGTGCACCCGGAAAGCTACGACGCCGCCAAGGGCCTCATGGAAAAGCTGGGCATGGACAGTAAGGCGCTGAAAAGCGGCGGCCTACCCGGGATCGGGGAAAAGGCCAAAGCCTACGGGCTGGATCAGCTGGCAAAAGAACTGCAAATCGGCCTGCCCACGCTGAGGGATATCCTGTCCGAGCTGGAAAAGCCGGGCCGGGACCCCCGGGACGAACTGCCAAAGCCCGTTTTGCGCACCGACGTCCTGGATATCAAGGACCTGACCCCCGGCATGGAGCTTACCGGCACCGTGCGGAACGTCATTGATTTCGGCGCTTTTGTGGATATCGGCGTGCATCAGGACGGCCTGGTGCACATCTCCCGCATGGCGGACCGCTTCATCCGCCATCCCTCCGAGATCGTCAAGGTAGGCGATATCGTGAAGGTGTGGGTAGTCGGCGTGGATGAAAAGAAAAAGCGCATCGCGCTGACGATGGTAAAGGGAAAGGAAGAGTGAGGCATATAAACTCCTGCCTCCTTCCTTCTGCTTTTCCCTCTTTTTTCTTGACATTGCGTTTATTTCCTCTTATAATGCTTTTGCTGGGTGAAGTATTTCGTCCCATGCGCAGGCATGGGCGTATTTTTTTGAGGAGGAAGCGAGCATGCTGACGCAGGCGCCAAAAGGCACCCGGGATATGCTGCCCCAGGATGCGTACCTGTGGCAATGGATCGAGCAAAAGGAGCGGGAGGCCGCGGCAAAGGCGGGCTACCGGGAAATCCGCACCCCCGTATTCGAGCATACGGAATTGTTTCTCCGGGGCGTGGGCGATACCACCGATATCGTGCAGAAGGAAATGTACACCTTCAACGATAAGGGCGGCCGTTCCATCACCTTAAAGCCCGAGGGCACGGCGGGGGCGGTGCGCTCCTTCATCGAAAACCACCTGTTTCAGGAGGCGCTGCCCTGCAAGGTGTATTATCTGAACGCCCCCATTTTCCGCTATGAGAATCCCCAAAGCGGCAGGCTTCGGGAGCATCACCAGTTCGGCATGGAATGCTTCGGCGGCAAGGAACCGGCGGTGGAGGCGGAGCTGATCTCCACCCTGCTCGGTTTTCTCACCGGTCTGGGCCTTCAAAACCTGAAGGTTCACGTGAATTCCATCGGCTGCCCCGTCTGCCGGCCCCGGTATCACGAGGCGCTGAAAAACTACCTGGGGGAGCGCATCCACGATATGTGCGAAACCTGCCAGGAGCGGTTCCAGAAAAACCCCCTGCGCATCCTGGACTGCAAGGAAGAAAAATGCAAGCGGATCGTAGCGGGCGCGCCGCTGATCCTGGATTGCCTGTGCGACGAATGCAGGGCGCACTTTGAGGAGCTGCAGGCCCTGCTCACCGCGCAAAATATCCCTTATGAGATCGACCCCCACATCGTCCGGGGCCTGGATTACTACACCAAGACGGTGTTTGAAATCATCATGCAGGCGGGCCGGGAGGGCCTGGCCCTGTGCGGCGGCGGGCGGTACGACGATCTGGTGGAGCAATTGGGCGGCCCCGCCACCCCGGCGGCGGGCTTTGGCATCGGGGCGGAGCGGATCATCATGGAGCTTCGCAATCAGAACCTTCTGCCCCCCGCGCCCACCGTCACCGACGTGTATGTGGCGAACCTGGGAACAGATCTGAAAATCCCCGCTTTCTCCCTGGCCCAAGCCCTTCGCGCCCTGAACGTGAAGGCGGACAGCGACCTGGCGGGCCGTTCCCTCAAGGCCCAGTTCAAGTTTGCCGATAAGATCGGGGCCAAATATGTGGCGATCGTGGGCGGCGAGGAATACGACCGGGGCGTCGTCAAGCTTCGGAACATGGAAACCAAGGAAGAGCGGGAAATCCCCCTCTCCTCCGCCCCTTCGGATATCGCCCGCCTGCTTTCCTGAAGCGCCGGGGAAACCAATTGACAGGCATGCGTACCGTTTTATCCCGATGGGTTTTCGGATGAGGCGCGGGGGAATCGCTTTGGACGCAAGAGCTGTTCCCCCGCCCGTCCCATTCATAATACAGTAAGGAGATGCAGATAATGAACAGGAACCTGATCGCCAACGTGGTTTGCGGAGAAACCAACAAAATCCAGGGCTTTGTGGAAAATTTACGGAACAAGCGCACCATGGCTTTCCTGGTGATCCGGGATCACAGCGGGCGGCTGCAGGTCACCATCGAAAAGGAAAAGCACCCGGACCTGGCCGCCATCGTGGATCAACTGACGGTGGAAAGCGTCGTCACCTGCGTCGGCCCCGTGGTGGAAAACGAATACGTAAAAATGGGCGGCAGGGAAATGCTGCCGGAGGAAATGGAGATCCTCTCCGTCGCGGAGCCCCTGCCCTTAACCAAGGACGCCGCCATCGACAGCCGCATGGATTACCGCTGGGTGGACCTTCGCAGCGATAAAAACACGCTGATCTTCAAAGCCCAGACGGAATTGGTGGGCGCCATGCGGGATTTCTGCCGGCAGCGGGATTTCATGGAGATCCACACCCCCAAGCTCATCGGCGCCGCCAGCGAATCGGGCAGCGACGTGTTCGAGCTCAAGTATTTCGACCGCAAGGCGTACCTCAGCCAAAGCCCCCAGTTCTATAAGCAAATGGCGATGGCGGCGGGGTTTGACCGCATCTTCGAGGTGGGCCCCGTGTTCCGCGCCGAAAAATCCTTCACCAATAAACACGCCACCGAGTTTACCGGCTTCGACGTGGAAATGAGCTATATCAATTCCTTCAGGGACGTGATGGCCTTCGAGGCGGAGCTGCTCCAGTACGCGCTGAAATGCGTCAGTGAAAAGTACGGCGAGCAGATCAAGGCCCTCTACGGCCTGGATACCGTCGTTCCCACCCTGCCCTTCCCCGAAATGAAGCTGGCAGACGTCTATCGGGAATTGGAAGCGCGCTACGGCTACACCGTGGAGGACAGCGAAAAGAACGACCTTACCACCGACGCCGAGCGCCTGTGCGCCAGGCTTTCCATGGATAAGTTCGGTCACGAATTCCTCTTCGTCACCGATTACGGCCCGGAAAAGCGCGCCTTCTATCACATGCGGGATGAAAACGGACAGCCGCTGGGCTACGACCTGATCTGGCGGGGCACGGAGATCACCACCGGCGCCCAGCGGGAGCACCGCTACGAGCAGCTTCGCCGCCAGGCCGATGAAAAGGGCCTGGGCGAGGACGTGAAATTCTACATGGATTTCTTCCGCTACGGCTGCCCGCCCCACGGCGGCTTCGGCCTGGGGGTGGATCGGTTCACCATGCTGCTGCTTGGCATCAGCATCAAGGAAGTTATGTTCCTCTTCCGCGGTCCCAACAGGATCACTCCCTGACAGTTGCCAAATCATCAAAAACCTGCTATACTATAATATCCCTGTAAGGAGGTGCGTTTGCATGGCGCAGAAACCGCAGAAAAAAGAAAACCTTCCCGTGAAGGTGGATGTGGATTTGGAAAACGGCGGCACCATCAGCTACGCCAACGAGGTGATCGCCACCATCGCGGGCGTCGCCGCCAATGAAATCGAAGGCATTGCCGGCATGAGCGTCAGCGGCGGCATCGGCGAGATCCTGGGAAAGAACCGGAACATCACCAAGGGCGTCAAGGTGGAAGTGGGCAGCCAGGAGGCCGCCGTTGACCTCTACATCGTGGTGGAATACGGTCAGCCCATCCAGAAGGTCGCCGCCGACGTGCAGGAAAACGTGCGCCGGGCCCTGGAAAGCCTGACGGGGCTGCATGTGGTGCGGGTGGATGTGCACGTGCAGGGCGTCAGCTTCGAGCAGGATAAAAAGGCTACCCAGAACCTGGCGGCAGCCTCCAAGCAGCAGGTTTTGACGGAGCCGGAAAAGGAAGCCGCCCCCGCCCCTGAAAAGGCGGAGCCCAAGGAGGCCGAAGAGGCCCCCGACGCGGAATTCGACCCTCAGGTGCTTGCGGAAGAAGAAAAGCTGGATGGCGGGGAACAATCTGACAGCCAGCGCGTTCCCGGCAGGATGCGCTGCTGATAAAGGAGAAACCCATGTATAAAATGAAATTTGCGGATCGGCTGGCGCTGTTTTTCGGCGCGCTGATCGTGATTGTGTCCGGGGCGGCGCTGATCGTCGCCGGGCTGCAGATCACAGGCTTCATGGTGGACGCTCTGCCCACCTGGGCCCGGGCGGTAAGCATCGGCCTGGGGGTGCTGTGCGTGTTCTTCGGCGGGTATCTGCTGGCCTTTCCCCGGAAGTTCCGGGCAGGCCGCCACGATTTCGTGGTGCAGCGCACCGATAACGGCGAATTGCGCATTTCGGTGAAGGCCATCGAAGGCCTGGTGCAGAAGTGCATCGATATGCACGATGAGATCAGGGTCAATTCCCAGCGCATCCACAACACCCGGGACGGAGTGGTTGTCGATCTGAACATCGCCCTGGCGAACAATATTTCCATCCCCCTGGCGGTGGCGGCGCTGCAAAAGCAGATCAAGCAGTACCTGTCCGCCTCCTCCGGCATAGACGTTACGGAGGTCCGGGTATCGGTGGATACGGCCCAGCTGCCCATGAAGAACGGCAAGGCCGCCCCTGCGGAGCCGGCAGCCGAGGCGGCTGCCCCCGCGGAGGAAGCGG
>CAJOPV010000085.1 GCA_905236495.1 uncultured Christensenellaceae bacterium | reverse complement strand
GGGGTGAAGGCGAGAGACAGGAAGCCCGAAAAGGAAGGCCTCCTTTCCCATATCCCCCACCCCCACCTGCCCGGCAAAAAGAAGGGCACGGTGGATTACGAGGATATCACCTTAGTCATCAATCTGGGCCAGCATTTCCGTGATGAGGAATACATTTCCGGTGTCATGGCCCAGGTGCGCCGCATCAACAGCGCCCTGCCCGCCCTGAAACGGGTGAACCGGGTGCTGGCGACCCCGGAACGCTTCCAGACCGCCGGGGGCATCAAGATCAAGCGCCTGGCGCTGAAAAAGGATATCGAGGAAGGCAAGCTGGCCTACCGGGATATCGATTTCAACCGCCGGGACGCTGCCGGGGAGGAGGATACCCGATCCCTGGTGCAGCAGGCCAATACCCCCTCCGATCTGCAGATGGAAGAAATCAAGCAGAAGGTGCGCAAGGTCTATGCCGAAACGCTGGACGTGGCCCCCGACGCCATCCGGGACGACGCCCACTTTATCGACGAGCTGGGAGGCGACAGCCTGCAGGTCCTGGGCATGAGCCTGAAAATCGAGGAGCAGTTCAACGTGCTGATCCCCACCGAGGAATACGGCAAGTGCACAACCGTCAATGATCTGTCCGCCCTCTTGTACGCCAAGGTCCGGGGCAACGTGGCCTACGAAAGCGCCGCCCCGGAGAATCAGGAGCCGGTGACGCCCATCACCCGGTTCGAGGATTCCCCGGAATACAAGGCCTTTGAAAAGCGGTATCAGTCCCTGATGGGAGAGGGTCAGGAAAACCCCTATTTCGTGGCCCACGATTCGCCGCTGCTGGATAAAAGCTTTGTGGATAACCAGTGGATGCTGGATTTCGGCTCCTAAAATTACGTGGGCATGTCCGGGCGGAAGGAAACCATGGACGCCGCCAAGGCCGCCATCGACAAATACGGCACCTCCGCCTCCGGCAGCCGCCTGCTGGCAGGGGAAAAGACGCTGCATAAGGAGCTGGAGGCCGCCATCGCCGAATGGAAGCACACCGAAACAGCCCTGGTGCTGGTGGGCGGGCATTCCACCAACGTGACCTGCGTGGGCAATTTCTGCGGCAAGGGCGATCTGATCGTCTATGACGCCATCGCCCACAACTCCATCGAGCAGGGCTGCCGCCTCTCCCAGGCCACCGCCAAGCCCTTCCCCCACAGCGACGTGAACGCGCTGGAAAGCATCCTGCGCAATCAGCGGCATAAGTTCGGCAAGGTGCTGATCGTGATCGAGGGCGCCTATTCCATGGACGGGGATATCGCCCCGGTGCCGGAGTTTGTAAAGCTCAAGAAAAAGTACGGGTGCTTCCTCATGGTGGACGAGGCCCACTCCGCCTGCGTCATCGGCGAATCCGGCGGCGGGGTCGATGAATACTTCGGCCTGGCCCCGGACGATATCGATATCAAGTACGGCACGTTATCCAAGGGCCTGGGCACCTGCGGCGGTTATCTGGCGGGCAGCCATGCCATCATTGATTACATGCGCTATAACCTGCCCGGGTTCGTATTCTCCGTGGGCATTTCCCCGCCCCTGGCGGCTGCCAGCCTGGAGGCTATCCGGCTGCTGCGCAGCGATAAGAGCATCATGGAACGGCTGCACCGCAACATCAAGTGCTTCATGGAAGAAGCCCACAAGCGTCACTTCAACACCTGCCTGGCTGGGGAAACCGCTATCCTGCCTATCCTGGTTGGCCGGGATGAGGACGCCTGGGAGCTGAGCAATCGCCTGCGCAAGAAGGGCGTGATCGTGCCCCCCGCCGTGTATCCCGCCGTGCCCAAGAACAAGGCGCGCCTCCGCTTCTGCGTCATTTCCGAGCATCATCCCGAGGAGATCGTGGAGGCCCTGGACAAGCTGGCGGAATGCGCCAAAGAGGCAGGTATTCAGTTGCCGGAGTAAGACGAGATAGACATTGGAAAAGGATACGGGGCAACCGCTTTTGAGTCAAAAAACGGTTCTTCTCCCCGAAAGAAGGGAGAAGAACCGTCAGAGCATCGACAAAGTCGATGCTCTGCCATCGAAAGTCAGCAGGCAGACTTTCGATGGATTGCATCAATTTGCTGTAAAATGGCG
>CAJOPV010000084.1 GCA_905236495.1 uncultured Christensenellaceae bacterium | reverse complement strand
GCAGTACTTTGCTTCTCACGGGGAGCATCTGGGCCGTTACGCCTGCTTTACGCTGCTGACCCAGTGCGGCGCGGTGGGCGTATGCCTTTCCGACGACCTATACACCGCCTTTGTGTTTTTTGAAATCATGTCCATCGCCTCCTGCCCCTGGGTCGCCCATGCGGAAACCAAGGAAGCCCTTCGGGCGGCGGGTACGTATCTGTTCGTTTCCATCATCTGCAGCATGGTGACGCTGATGGGCATGTTTCTGTGCTGGAAGGAGACGGGCGATCTTTCCTTTGCCGCACTGAGGGAGAGGAGCGGTGACCCCAAGCTGATCTTTCCCGGGTGCCTGATGCTGGTCGGGTACTGCGCCAAGGCGGGCCTGTTCCCGCTGCACATCTGGCTGCCCAGGGCTCACCAGGTGGCCCCTGCCCCCGCCAGCGTGCTGCTCAGCGGGTTGCTGACGAAAACGGGCCTGTTCGGCGTCATTGTCCTTGGCATGAATTTGCTGGACGGCAATGCGGTATTCGGGCATGTGCTGCTGGCGCTGGGCCTGATCACCATGACGCTGGGGGCGATGCTGGCGGTGTTTTCGGTCAATTTGAAGCGCACGCTGGCCTGCTCCTCCCTGTCCCAGATCGGGTATATCACGGTGGGCCTTGCCTGCGCCGTGCTGCTGGGTCATAAAGGGGCCTTGGCTTCCGCCGGTGCGGCGGGGCACATGATAAATCATTCTCTTTTGAAGCTGTGCCTGTTCCTGTGCGCCGGGGCGGTGTATATGAACGCTCATACCCTGGACTTGAACGCCCTTCAGGGTTACGGACGGGGAAAAAACTTGCTGCATGCCGTTTTCCTGCTGGGGGCGATGGGGCTCATGGGAGTGCCGCTTTTGAACGGCTACGCCTCCAAAACCATGATCCACGAGGGGCTGGCGGAGCTGGCGGGGGAAACGGCGGGCTTTTCCGTTTATCGGCTGTGCGAAGGAGTCTTTCTGTTTGCCGCCGGCCTCACCACGACCTATATGCTGAAGCTGTATATCTGCCTGTTCTGGCAGAAAAACCCGAACGCTGACGTGCAGGCAAGGTATGACAGCCTAACCGGGCGGGACCTCAGTATTCGGTCCGGGATCACCCTCGCTATCACGGCGGTCCCGCTGCTTTTGATCGGGATCTTTCCCAATCAGGTGCTTTTGCCCCTGACGCGGCGCTGCGCCGATTTCCTGAATCGCCCGCCTCTCGCGGCAGACATAGAGTTTTTCTCCCTAACCAACCTGACGGGCGGGGGGATCAGCCTGGGGATCGGCTTCCTGGTATATGCGGGCTTTGTGAGAGGGGCGCTTTACAGGAAAGGACAGGGATATCTGGACCGCTGGCCTAAAAAGCTGGACCTGGAGGAACGGTTCTATCGCCCGGTGTTCGCAAGGTATCTTCCGGATATGCTGGGGCGCGGCGCGAAAGCGCTGGACAGGCTTTCGGAAATAGGGCTCTACGGGCTGGACAGGCTTGCCGGGCGGATCGCCCAAAATGCGGAGAAAGGAGAAGGAAAATGAGGCTCATCGATCAACTCGAGCGGAAGCTGGGGCGGCATTATATCCGGGAACTGATGAAATACCTGTGCATCGGCATGCTGGGGGTATTTATCCTGGATTATCTGCCTTTGCAGCACAGCGCCATTCAGCTTTTGTACTTTAACCGTTCGCTGATCTTAAACGGCGAAATATGGCGGGTGGTTACCTTCCTGTTCGTACCGCCTACGGGCAGCATCCTGTGGATTTTCTTTAATCTGTATTTCTATTTCTTCCTGGGCAGCAGCCTGGAGCATTACTGGGGCAGCGCAAGGTTCAATATCTATTACCTGCTCGGAACACTGGGCGCTGTTGCCGCCGGGTTCATCTGCGGCGTCACCACCAATCACTATCTGAACCTGTCGCTGCTGCTTTGTTACGCTGTTTTGAACCCGGAAATGGAATTCATGCTGTTTTTCTTCATTCCCGTTAAGGTGAAATGGCTGGGGATGGCCTGGGGCGCGTATATGATCTATGAATTCATCACCCTGCCCTGGAGCATGAAGCCCATTATTCTGCTGAGCTTGCTTCCCTTCTTCCTGTTCTTCGGGAAACAGGCCTGGCTGCAGCTGAGAATGGATATTCGGCGTCTTCGGCGCTGGATCCAGCTAAAGATCAATCGGTAATGCTTCCCGGGAGGCGGAAAAATGAACCTGACGCAGTTATTGGAAAAGCTGAAAAACGACCCTGTATTTATGGAAAACGTGACAGCCTGGCGCACGGTGCCGCCCCGGGAGGCCCGGTATGCCCCCTGGCCCGAAGGAATGGATGAGAGGCTGCCCGAAGCGCTGCGCCGCCACGGCATCGGGCGGCTATATACTCATCAGGCGGAATGCTATCAGGCCGCGCAGAACGGGCAGGACTTTGTGGTGGTGACCCCAACGGCCTCCGGGAAAACGCTGTGCTATAACCTGCCCGTCTTATCCGCCATCCTGAAAAATCAGGACGCCCGGGCGCTGTATCTCTTTCCCACGAAAGCCCTCTCCGCCGATCAGGTCAGCGAGCTGTACGAGCTGATCGAGCAATTACAGGTGGATATCAAGACCTACACCTACGACGGCGATACCCCCGGGGCCGCCCGCCGGGCCGTGCGCCAGGCGGGGCATGTGGTGGTGACGAACCCGGACATGCTCCACAGCGGCATCCTGCCCCAGCATACCAAGTGGGTGAAGCTGTTTGAGAACCTGAAATATATCGTGGTGGATGAGATCCACACCTATCGGGGCGTATTCGGCAGCAATCTGGCGAATGTGTTAAGACGGCTCCTTCGCCTGTGCGAATTTTACGGCAGCCATCCCCAGTTCATCCTGTGCAGCGCCACCATCCAAAACCCCCAGGAATTAGCCGAGACCCTCGTCGGGCGGCCCGTGCGGCTCATCGACGATAACGGGGCGCCGGCAGGGGAAAAGCATTATATCTTCTATAATCCCCCGGTGGTGAACCGGCAGCTGGGCATCCGCAAAGGAGTGCTGCCCGAGACCCGGGCCATATCCTCCCTGCTGGTGCGAAACGGGGTGCAGAGCATCGTCTTTGCCAAGAGCCGATTGCAGGTGGAGGTTTTGACCCGGCAGCTCAAGGAACTGGTATCCGATCCCATCGGCAATACCGGCAAGGTGCGGGGCTATCGGGGCGGGTATCTGCCCAATGAACGGCGGGAGATCGAACGGGGCCTTCGTCAGGGGGAGATCCAGGCGGTGGTATCCACCAACGCCCTGGAGCTGGGCATCGACATCGGCGCGCTGGACGCGTGCGTCCTGTGCGGATATCCGGGCACCATCGCCAGCGCCTGGCAGCAGGCGGGCCGCGCCGGCCGCCGCCAGGCCGCCAGCATCGTCTTTTTCGTGGCCTCCTCGGCGGCCATCGACCAGTATATCGTCACCCATCCGGATTATTTTCTGAAAAAAAGCCCGGAAAACGCCCTGCTCAACCCGGACAACCTCTATATCCTGATGAGCCATTTC
>CAJOPV010000083.1 GCA_905236495.1 uncultured Christensenellaceae bacterium | reverse complement strand
TATCGACCTTAATCACGGCGACCTGCCCGATCCCCTGCTGGAAAAGGTGGAGGAGATCGAAGGCAAGCTGGAGCAATTGGAGCAGGAGGCCGAAGCCCCCCGCCACGACTGCGCCGCCTGTCCCCGAACGGACTGCTTGGACAGGAAATAAAGAGAAGCATGTAAAATTATCGATGAGATAAATAAGGAGGATCCTTATGCAGATCTACAACAGCCAAACCCGGAAAAAGGAAGAATTCGTACCCCTGCATCCCGGCAAGGTGGGCATTTACGCCTGCGGGCCTACGGTGTATGATTATTTCCATATCGGCAACGCCCGGCCCTTCATCACCTTCGACGTGCTGCGCCGGTATTTCGAGCATCGGGGGTATGAGGTCACCTTCGTGCAAAACTTCACCGATATCGACGATAAAATGATCAACCGGGCCAACCGGGAGGGCATCACCGTGAAGGAGCTGGGGGACCGCTTCATCCAGGAATACTACCGGGATGCCCAGGCCCTGGGCATCCGCAAGGCCACGGTGCATCCCCGGGCCACCGAGCACATCGGGGAAATCATCCATCTGGTAAAAACCTTGCAGGATAAGGGCTACGCCTACGAGGTGAACGGCGACGTCTATTTCGATACGGAAAAGGATAAGGGCTACGGCAAGCTCTCCGGGCAGAACCTGGAGGATCTGGAGGCCGGGGCCCGGATCGATGTGGACGACGTGAAGCATAACCCCGCCGATTTCGCCCTGTGGAAGGCGCAAAAGCCCGGGGAGCCCGCCTGGGATTCCCCCTGGGGCAAGGGCCGCCCCGGCTGGCACATCGAATGCAGCGCCATGAGCATGAAGTACCTGGGCGACACCTTCGATATCCACTGCGGCGGCAAGGACCTGCTCTTCCCCCACCACGAAAACGAGGTGGCCCAATCCGAGTGCGCCACGGGCAAGCCCTTCGCCCGGTACTGGATGCACAACGGCTTCATCAACATCGATAACGAAAAAATGAGCAAATCCCTGGGCAATTTCTTCACCGTGCGGGATATCCTGAAGGAATACGACCCCGAGGACGTGCGCATGTTCATGCTCTCCGCCCAGTACCGCAGCCCGGTGAATTTCAGCCGGGATATGATGGCCCAGGCCCACGCCTCCCTCCAGCGGCTCTATACCGCCCGGGATCATATGCTGTTCCTGCTGAAAAACGCCCCGGATCAGCCCCTTTCCCCGGAGGAGGAAGCGCTGCTTGCCCGGGTGAAGGAATCCGCCGCCCGGTTCGATGCCGCCATGGACGACGATCTGAACACCGCCGACGCCCTGGGCGCCATCTTTGAGATCGTGAAGGAGGCCAACGTATCCTTAAACGGGCAGAGCAGCCGGGCTGCCGTGGAAGGGGCCTATCAGGGCCTGACAGAGCTGACGGACGTGCTGGGCCTGCTGATGAAAAAGGCGGAGGACGCCTTGCCCGAAGCTGTTCAGGCCCTGGCGGATCAGCGGGCCCAGGCCCGGAAGGAAAAGAACTGGCGCCTCAGCGACGAGCTGCGGGACGCCATCCAGGCCCTGGGCTACACGGTCAAGGATACGCCCCAGGGGCAGAGCATCACCAAGGCGTGACCGCCCGGGGATGAAAGCCTTCCCCCGCTTCGTTAAATAAAAGAATACCAAAGAAATGGAGACGCCCATGAAAAGATTGCTGTGCCTGGTTCTGCTCCTCTGCTGCCTGGCCCCGGCTGCCCTGGCGGAGGTGCACGTGGAGGAAGCCCCGCCGGAAGACTGGTCGGAGCGGGATCTTCTGCGCCTGACGGTGTTCCGCACCGGGGAAGGGGACTGCATGCTGCTGGAGGCGGGCGGCGAACGCATGATGGTGGACGGCGGCCCCTACAAATACCGGGAAAAGCTGCGGGACGCCCTGAACGCCCGGGGCATCCGGCATTTCAAGTATCTTTTCAGCACCCATCCCCACGACGACCACATCAACGGCCTCAAGGCACTGATGGCCTACGGGTTCACGGCGGACGAATTTGTTTCCGTGTTCCCCAAAAATCAGCATGATACCGAGGAAAACCAGCTGAAGACCGTCGCCGTAATGGACAAGGCAGGCATCCCCTATCGGCAGCTTGCCTCAGAGGAAACGCTGACCCTGGGCGACGCCGCCCTCGCCGTCTATAACTGGCCCCAGGGCCGCACGCTGAACGCCCAAAGCGCCATGGTGCGATTGACGTTCGGCGATTGCTCCCTGCTCCTGTGCGCCGATATCATCGGCGATACTCAGCAGCACTTCCTCAAGACCCTGGGCCCGTCTATCCTCAAGGCCGACGTGGTAAAAGCCCCGCACCACGGCCTGACCCCCATGATGAAGGCCTTCCTGGACGCGGTGGACCCCGCCTATATCATCGTCACCAATTACCATAACGACCTGATCCAGAAAACGGAGGATCAGGCCCGCTATCGGGGCCTGCCCATCCAGTTTTCCGGCAGCGGCACCATCACCCTGGAATGCGACGGAACCGACTGGTACGTCCACCAGACCATCGGAGAATTCTAACCGGGGCGTTCCTGCCTATCCCCGCCCTTTCGGCTGTAATCCGCAGGGCCGGGTCTCCCGGTGACTGCTCCCTCTATCAATCTGCACCCATAAAATAAGCATTTCCGGGCAAAAATGCCCGGAAATGCCTTTTTAAAGCCAATGGATCTCTTATTCCGCCATTACGGAATACACCTGCCGGAAGGCGTCCTTATAGGCCAGGTTTTCATCCACCAGGCCGCCCCAGGGGCTGTTCAGGTTATAGACGTACTGGCCCTTGGGGGCGTGGGGCAAATCGGTAAGGCTCCAGATCGCCACCACGTTCAGGGGGTTGCCCGTCTCCCCGTCGTACAGGCCCTTGAACACCCGGAACAGCTCGGCATAGAACGCCGCGTGCTTTTCCGCCTGATCCTTTTCAAAGTTCCTCACCGCCATTTCGGTGATCTGGGCCTTGAGGCCCGCGGCCTGATAGCCCAGGATGGCGTCCCGGATCATGCCCGGATGGCTCTCCTCCAGACAGCCCTCCTGATGCCCGTAGCCGCCGATGTAGCCCTGCATGCCGATGCCGTCCATCAGCTTCCGGGGTTCGCCGTTCTCATCCTTCGCAAAGGAATTGACCTCCGCCGCCAGCGTCAGGATGGCCTGGGCCTTTTCGGGGAAATAGGCGTTGTAATCGTTGTAATACAGGTCGATATCCGCCCCCAGGGCTTCCACGGTGTTCCGGGCGTAGAGGAAGGCCCAGGAAACGTAATCATCCCCCATGTATTCCCTGAACAGGTTCACGCTGCCGCCGCGCAGGGTGCGCAGATGGCGGGGATCGCCGGGGGCGTACTCGTCGGCGTTATCCGCCACGGCCTCGTTCACCACGTCCCAGCAATACACCACGCCGGGGAATTTCTCCTCAAAGTGGCGGATCACCTGATCGATGTAATATGCCGTGCGCGCCTTGATCGTTTCCTGGTCTGCATAGGGCTTTTTGGTATCGTAATCCTCATGGAAATACCAATCGCACATGTATGCGTCCCACACCAATACGTGGCCCCGGATGCCGATGCCGTTGTCCTGAGCCCACTGCACCATCTGATCCGCCATCCCGTAATTCATCACCGGCATGCCGTCCGCCGCCGCCCGGCTGGCCCTTTCATCCAGCAGGGAATAGGCCTTCATTTCGTTGGTGGCGGTGAGGCTGGAAAAATGGGCCTTCACCAGGTTCATATAGCGAACGTCCCTGATCTGGTTAAAGGAAAAGCAGGTGCCCAGCTTAAAGCCATACTGCTCCGTCAATTGGGTCAGCGGCACGTCGAATTCCCCCTCCCCCAGGGCCGCCGCACAGCCCAGCAGCAGCGCCAGCGCCGTCATCATCGCAACGATCCTTTTCATTATCGCTTTCTCCTTATCCGTCGGAATGTGGAATTGCCGCCGGCGCAGCTCATCGGCCGGAGGCCCTGCGCGCAGCTCCTTGGCGCGCCTTTCCTCTCGTTCATGATACCAAATCCCACCCCCGCTGTCAATCGCCGGGGGCCTCCGCCTCGATGATCCTGCGCAGGTTCCTTTCCGCGATTTCCAGGATCACGGCGTCCGTTTCCTCCCCGCCCATGCCCTCCTCCCAGCGGCTGGCCCGGAAAATACGGGTGGTGGCGGCGTTGTTGGCAATATAGGGGAACAGGTTATTGGCGAAGGAATCCCGGATCAGCACGATGTGCCCCGTTCCCTCCTTGCAGGAGGCCAGGATCTTCAGATCCATGGGGCTGCGCAGCACGCCCCGGGTGGTGAAGCGGCGGGAGAGCCGCGCCGCCTCCACGGCCTCCTCCGGCCCGTCCTCGGGATAGATCAGTTCGGTCAGGTCCCCCCGGCGGTTCTCCGTTTCAAACGCCAGATCGCCGTAGTCGCTCCATTCCTCCGCGCCCAGCATGTCCCGCAGCGCCAGGTACACCTTCAGCGCGCCCCGGTCGTTCCAGTGCGTATCCGTGCGGTAATACATATCCGGCGTCAGCAGCGCCTTGGCGTCTATGAAATCAACGTGCAGCGCCCGGAGGCGGGATTGCAGCGCGTCCAGCGCGCTGGGGCCGGCGGCGGGGCGGGCGTAAGCCGGCAGGTTTTCCGGCACGGCGGTCGCCTTATTGGGGGCGCACAGGAAAATCAGCCGGCAGCCCCGGGCCGCCAGGGTATCGGCCAGCGATTTCAGGTACGCCGCGATTTGCTCCACCTCCTCATCCGTCAGGCGGGAGATGCCCACCGCGGCGGGCAGGGTTTCCGTCAGGTAGAGATACTCGTTTTTCCCCAGGGTCACCTGGTCGCTGCCGCTGACGCCCAGCAGGGCGGAGAAACGCGCATGGGCGGCCACCATGCCGGGCCGGAGCCACACGCTTTCCGTCACCGCCTGATCCCGGTTTTCCTTCGTCAGGTCGGGCCGGGAAATGACCAGCCCCGCCGCGGGAACCGTCAGGATCAGCAGGCACAGGAGGGTGAATATCTTTTTCATGGGCGGCCCTCCTCAAAAGCGGAAGTACAGGAAGGGATGATACCCCGAGGAAACGATGGCAAGATAGCTGAGAACCAGCAGCGCCCCGCAGGACATGTACCGCAGCCAATCCGGCAGCTTCCCGGGCAGCGCGCACAGCCCGATCCCCGCAGCGAAGGCCAGCACCGCCGGAGGCTGCAAGGTGTACAGCAGGGCATTCGCCGCCCCCTCCGCCGGCACGAAATGGGCCAGGGAAGCGAAATATCCCGCTGCCGCGGTTATCGAATCCGCCCGGAAGAGCATGAACCCCAGCAGCGCCGCCAGCAGCGTATAAGCGTGGGCCAGGGGCCGGGGCCAATCCCGGGGCCGCAGCACCCGCAGCCGTTCCAGGATCACCAGCAGCCCGTTCCACAGGCCCCAGCACAGGAACGTCCATCCCGCGCCGTGCCAGATCCCCGTCAGGGCGAACACGATCAGCAGGTTCAGGGCCGTCTTGGCCTCGCCCCGCCGGCTGCCGCCCAGGGGAATATACACGTAATCCCGGAACCAGCGGGACAGCGTCATATGCCACCGCCGCCAGAATTCCTGCACTGACGCGCTCCGCCAGGGCCGATCGAAGTTCTCCGGGAAGCGGAAGCCGAACATCCGCCCCAGCCCGATGGCCATATCCGAATACCCGGAAAAATCAAAATACAGCTGCATGCAGAAGGCCGCGCCGCCCAGCAGCGCCAGCAGCGTCCCCCGCTCCCCGTCGGGGCAGGCGTAGGCCGCGTCCGCCAGCTTTCCCAGCGTATCCGCCAGCAGCACCTTTTTCGCCAGCCCCGGAATGAAGCGCAGAAAACCGTCCCCCACGCCCTCCAGCGTCACCCGGCGATCCCGGAGCTCCCTGCGGATATCCGACCACCGCACGATGGGCCCCGCTACCAGCTGGGGGAAAAAGCAAATATACAGGCATCCTTCCATGACCGTGCCCGGCGCGTCCTCGCCCCTGCGCATATCCAGCACATACGAAAGCCCCTGGAACGTAAAGAACGATACGCCCAGAGGCAGGGCGGGGGCGGCAAAGAAAATGCCCGCGCCCGCGGCCCGGTTCAGCACGTCAACGGCGAACCCGGCATATTTATAGTACATCAATACGCCCACGTTCAGGGCCACGGCCAGCGCCGCAGGCCAGCGCTTCTCCCGGAAACGGTACGCCGCCCGGCCCAGCAGCGCGTTGCCCAGGGCGGAAAGCGCCATCACCGGCAAGAAGCCGATCTCGCCCCAGGCGTAAAAGACCAGGCTCAGCGCCAGCAGCAGCATGTTCTGCGCGCGCACCCATCTGCGCAGCGCCAGGCACCCCAGCACAGCCAGGGGAAACAGCACGGATAAAAACGCAGCCGACGAAAAGACCACCGCCCGTTTCCCTCACTTTCCGTTGCAGCATTTCATTCCCCGAAGCAGGCCAGCAGGCAGAAGCTGATCACTTCGCCCGTTTCCATATCCAGCTGGAAGACCAGCGTAGGGGTGAGATACCTGTCCCCCAGGGCATAGACCAGCGTATCCGCCTCAGCGAAGCCCTCGCCGTAAGCGGCGGCAACCGCCTCCGCCGTATCCCCGATGCCGACGCCCCGGGCGGTTTTCCATTCCCCGTCCCAGACGATCACGGCGTTGATCACCTCGTCCGGCCCGCCGTGGGGGTGGCAGCTACCCACGGTGATTTCCAGCCCGCTGTATTCGTAATCCTTGGTATCGTACAGGCAGCTGTCCGCCTCGTCTGTCTCGACGGGCGCCCCGTCATGCACTTCCATGGCGGCCAGCAGCGCCGCCGGGCTGTCCCCGAAGCGAACCTCCGTTTCGCCATAGACGAATACGAAATCCTCTTCCGTCAGGGGCGCGGCCTGCTCCGCAGACGCGGCGAAGACCGCCAGCAGCAGAGCGGCAAGCAGGAAGCAAATCCGTTTTTTCATTTCGTTTCCTCTCTCTTCCGTCAGCGGGTCACTGGCCCTTCACCACTTCCACCACCGTGCCGGGGGCGCAGTGATAAAAGATCCATTGGGCCACGTCGGTGGACATGCGGATGCAGCCGCCGGATTTCGCCGTGCCGAGCTGGTTCATGCGGTCTTGCCGCAGATCCGTCCGGTCGTTGCTGCTGCACAGTTCGCCGTGCATCCAGCGGTCCAGGGTGAAGGGAATGGTATAAGGAGCGTGGCTGGGGCCGAACTGGTGCCACACTTCGTAATTCTTGCCGAGCTTGAACATCCCGGTAGGGGTGGGCGTGGTTTGCTTGCCGATGCACACCAGCGTTTCCTTGATCTTTTCCTCCGTATGCCCGCCCTCGCCGTCAGCTCGGAATACGGTGAGCGTAAAATCGTGCAGGTTCACCAGGATATAATAGGCCCCTTCCCCCGTGCCGCCCGGCGGCACCAGGCCGGAGCGCAGGGCGTAGCCCGTCCGCCCGTCCAGGCTGACCGCCACGTAATCGCCCGCGTCCGCGGTGACGGCATAGGCTTCCTCCGCCCGGAGCGTGCCAATGACCTTTCCGTACACGGGATCGGGGAAGGAATACAGGGGCTGCTCCTCCTCCGCCCAGTATTCCTTCACGGCGGGCTTCTGCGGGAAGAATTCCGCGCCCACATCCTGCTTTTTCACGAAGCGGTATTCGCCGTTTTCATTCTTGAACCGGTAATAGCCCGCGGTATGCGACCAGTTGGTCTCGCAGACGTAATCCTCCGCAAGGATCTCCGTCTCGGCGCCGCCGTAGACCCGGCTGCGCACCTCCGTCCCCGCCGGGATCACAAGAACCCGCAGCGAAACATAGCGCAGCTCATCCGCCGCCGCGCCGGGCAGAGCCGCCAGCGCCAGCAGCAGCGCCAGCGCCGTCATCATCGCAACGATCCTTTTCATTATCGCTTTCTCCTTATCCGTCAGAATGTGGAATTGCCGCCGGCGCAGCTCATCGGTCGGAGGCCCTGCGCGCAGCTCCTTGGCGCGCCTTTCCCCTCGTTCCATCAAAAGCTTGAGATCCCGTGAGAATTCACCAGCCCGTCCAGCCTGAGGCCCGCCTTGCACATGGGGCAGTCATGGCTGTTAGTGCTGCGGTAATCGGACAGGATGCTTTTCGTATTGAAAATGGATACGATGGGAAAATCCTCGCATGCATCCACGCAGGTGAAGATGGCCCCGATGCCCACCGGGATGCCGCCGTAATAGCGGATGGCCTCGATGGCGGCCTGGGCGGTGTAGCCCGTGGTGACGGAGGCCGCCAGCACCAGCACATGCTTGCCCACGATCATGGGGGCGGAATTATCCCGGAAGATCAATTGGCTGCCGCTGGTATGCTCCGGGGTGCAGACATAGATGGTGCGGTGGGCGTTCATATTGGAAAAGCCCGCCCTTGTCAGCTCGCTTGCCAGGCACGCGCCCACCACCTCCATCCCGTCCAGACACAGGATGGTATCCACTATGGTGCTGGGCTTGAAGGTGCCCGCCAGCTCGACAGCGGCCTCCCGGGCTTCGGACAGGCGATGCTTCGTCATCGTCAGGTCGATGTAATAATTGATATGGCTGTGGCTGGTGGCGAAGTGCCCCTGGGCCACCCGGAGGGGCAGGTTGGAATTGGTATTGGGATATTGGAACAACTGAATCGCCATACGATGATCTCCTTTTGACGGGCACGCCCTTTTTTTCCATGATACCAAATCCCGCCGCCCCTGTCAATCCAAAGCGCCCCAAACATCCCCCGCCGTCACGGGTTTTTCCACTGCTTCCGATATCCATTTGCGACCGTAAAATGAGCGTTTCCGGGCAAACATGCCCGAAAACGCCATTTTTCAGCAAATTGATGCTCTGAGCTTGTTATACAAGCTTTTCTTTTACTTCCTGCAGTGCCGGCACGCTGGTGATGCCGCCTTGCTTTTGAGTGGACAGGCTGGCGGCGGTGCAGGCGAAGCGGACGATCCGGGTCAATTCCTCTTCCGTTAAATCGGAAGGGGATTTTTTGTATTGC
>CAJOPV010000082.1 GCA_905236495.1 uncultured Christensenellaceae bacterium | reverse complement strand
GCGCAAGTATCTGAAATCCGCCGTGGAGATCGACGCGGATAAGCCCGTGCTGGTGGATAAGTACATCCAGGGCAAGGAAGTGGAGGTCGATGCCATCTGCGACGGGCTGGATGTGTTCGTGCCCGGCATTATGGAGCTGGTGGAGCGCACCGGCATCCATTCCGGCGATTCCATCAGCGTCTATCCCACCTTCTCCATTTCCGATAAGGTGAAGGGCGTGATCCTGCAATACGCCAAGAAGCTGGGCCTGGGCATCGGCATCAAGGGCCTGTATAACATCCAATTCATCGTGGATAAGCAGGACAACGTCTATATCATCGAGGTGAACCCCCGCTCCTCCCGCACGGTGCCCTTCCTGTCCAAAGCCACGGGCTTTAGCCTGGCGGATATTGCCACCGAGGTGATCCTGGGCAAAACGCTCAAGGAGCAGGGCATTTTCTGCCTCTATCCTGAGGAAAAGAAGCGCTTCTATGTGAAGGTGCCCGTGTTCAGCTTCAATAAGATCAAGGGGCTGGACGTGTATCTGAGCCCTGAAATGAAATCCACCGGCGAGGCCATCGGCTATGACAGGAAGCTGAACCGCGCCCTGTACAAGGCCCTCCAGGCCAGCGGCATGCACCTGCAGAATTACGGCACGGTATTCGCCACCATCGCCGATCACGACAAGGAGGAGGCCCTGCCCCTGATCCGCCGGTTCTATAACCTGGGCTTCAACATCCAGGCCACGGTGGGCACGGCGGCGTTTTTGAAACAGAACGGCATCCGCACCCATGCGCTGCGCAAGATCAGCGAGGGCAGCTCGGAGATCCCCGACGCCATTCGCCAAGGGCACATCGCTTATGTCATCAACACCCGGGACCTGAACGCCCTGGACCAGGCCAGCGACGGCGCGGTGATCCGCCGCCTGGCTACGGATAACAACGTATCCATCTTCACCTCCCTGGATACCGTGCGGGTGCTGCTGGACGTGCTGGAGGAAACCACCCTGGGCATCTCCACGATTGACGCGGAATAGCTTCACCTACCCTTGCGAAAAAGTAATTTCATCAGGAGCGTTTCATGCAGTATCAGATCATCGAAAATACCCAAATTGCGCCGGATGTGTTCCTGCTGGATTTGGTCGGGGAAACGTCCATGATCAAAGCGCCGGGGCAGTTTTGCCAGATTGCGATCCCGGGGTTCTTTCTGCGGCGGCCTATCTCAATTTGTGATTGGGATGCCGATGGCATGACGCTGATTTATAAGGCCGTGGGCCGGGGCACCGATGCCCTTGCCCGGATGGAAGCGGGGGATACCCTGGATATCCTGAACGGCCTGGGCAACGGCTACGACCTTTCGGAATGCGGGAAAAAGCCCCTGGTGATCGGCGGGGGCGTGGGTATCCCGCCCCTGTATCATCTTACCAAGGCGCTGACGGATCAGGGGGTCATCCCCACGGTGATCCTGGGCTTTAACAAAAAAGATGAAATCTTCTTTCTGGACGAGTTTTCCTTCCTGGGCGTGCCCGTGATCCTCACCACGGCGGACGGCAGCGCCGGCAAAAAGGGCTTCGTCACCGACGCCCTGCCGGAGGATTTTGATTACGCATTCGCCTGCGGGCCGCTGCCCATGCTTCGGGCGGTGGCCCAAAGGTGCCCCCGGGGGCAGCTATCCTTCGAGGAGCGGATGGCCTGCGGCTTTGGGGCCTGCATGGGTTGCACCCATGAAACGAAAAGCGGGCCCAAGCGCATCTGCAAGGATGGGCCCGTGCTGAAAACGGAGGAGGTGATCTGGTGAACACGGAAGTGAACCTGTGCGGTCTCACGCTTTCCAACCCCGTGATCCCCGCCAGCGGGTGCTTCGGCTACGGCAGGGAATTTGCCGATTTTTACGATATCAACATCCTGGGCTCCTTCTCCTTCAAGGGCACCACGCTGCAGCCCCGCTTCGGGAACGAGACGCCCCGGATCGCCGAAACGCCCTCCGGCATGCTCAACGCCGTGGGGCTGCAGAACCCGGGGGTCCGGCACGTGATCGCCCATGAGCTTCCCGAAATGAAGGCCTGCTTTCACAAGCCGGTCATCGCCAACGTCAGCGGCTTTTCCCTGGAGGAATACGCCGAAACCTGCGCCTTGCTGGACGCGCAGGAGCAAGTGGGCCTTCTGGAGGTGAATATCTCCTGCCCCAACGTCCACGGCGGCGGCATGGCCTTTGGCACCGACCCGAAAAGCGCGGCGGAAGTGACGAAGGCGGTGAAGCGGGTGACGAAAAAGCCGGTGTTTATCAAATTATCCCCCAACGTGACGGATATCGTTTCCATCGCCCGGGCCTGCGCGGAGGCGGGGGCGGACGGGCTGTCCCTGATCAACACGCTGCTGGGCATGCGCGTCGATCTCAAAACCCGGAAGCCCATCCTGGCAAACCGCATGGGGGGCCTCTCCGGCCCGGCGGTGCTGCCCGTCGCTTTGCGGATGGTGTATCAGGTGTATGAAGCCGTGTCCATCCCCATCATGGGCATGGGGGGCGTAGCCTGCGCCCGGGACGTGATCGAAATGATGCTCTGCGGGGCGTCCGCCGTGCAAGTGGGGGCCGCGAACCTGGTAAATCCCTTCGCCTGCAAAGAAATGATCGAGCAATTGCCCGGGGAAATGGAAAGGCTGGGCATCTCATCCCTGAAGGAAATCATAGGAGGCGCGCATTTATGAATCACGACATCATCATCGCCCTGGATTTTCCCTCCGCCGCCGACGTGTATTCCTTCCTGGATCAGTTCCGGGAGGAAAAACCTTACGTGAAGATCGGCATGGAGCTGTTCTACGCCGAGGGGCCGGAGATCGTGCGGCAGATCAAGGCCCGGGGGCATAAAATCTTCCTGGATCTGAAGCTTCACGATATCCCCAACACGGTAAAATCCGCCATGCGGGTGCTCAGCCGCCTGGACGTGGATATGGTGAACCTCCACGCTGCCGGCACCGTCGATATGATGCGCGCCGCCCTGGAGGGGCTGACGAGGGAGGACGGCACCCGGCCTCTGCTGCTTGCCGTCACCCAATTGACCTCCACCAGCGAGGAGCGGATGCGGGAGGAGCTGCTCATTTCCGCCTCCATGAGCGATACCGTGCGCCATTACGCTCGAAACGCCAAAATGGCGGGGCTGGACGGGGGGGTGTGCTCCCCCCTGGAGGCGGCGCTGGTAAAAGAAGCCTGCGGCCCCGATTTTGCGACGGTCACCCCCGGCATCCGCTTTGCCGACAGCGCGTCGGACGATCAGCGCCGGGTCATGACCCCCGCCCGGGCCCGGCAGTCGGGCAGCGATTATATCGTGGTGGGCCGCCCCATCACCCGGAGCCAGGACCCCGTGGCGGCGTATAGGAGATGTGTGAAAGAGTTCCTGGGGGAGACCGCTTTTTGAAGCCAAAGAAGCGTTTTCCCCCGCCGCAAAAGCATAAAGGAGGAATTGAACATGACCACCGCAGCGCAGACGATCGCCCATGATCTTTTATCCATTCAGGCCGTGTTCCTGCGGCCTCAGCAGCCCTTCACCTGGGCCAGCGGCATCAAATCGCCCATTTATTGCGACAATCGCCTGACCCTCACCGCCCCGGCGGTGCGCACCCATGTGGAGGAGGGCCTGAAGGCGCTGATCGAAACCTATTATCCCGATGCGGAAGTGCTGATGGGCACCTCCACCGCCGGCATCGCCCACGCCGCCATCGTGGGTCACCTGATGAATTTGCCCATGGGCTATGTAAGAAGCGGCGCCAAGGATCACGGGCGGGGCAACCAGATCGAAGGCAAGCTGGAGCCGGGGCAGAAGGTGGTGGTGGTGGAGGACTTGATCTCCACCGGCGGCAGCGTCATTGAGGTGGTGGATGTGCTGCGGGAGGCGGGAGCCCAGGTGCTGGGCATCGCCAGCATTTTCACCTACGGCATGAAAAAGGGCCTGGAACG
This sequence comes from uncultured Christensenellaceae bacterium, assembly GCA_905236495.1. Lineage (GTDB taxonomy): Bacteria > Bacillota > Clostridia > Christensenellales > Aristaeellaceae > RUG563. Next base: position 11,804 of record CAJOPV010000082.1, on the reverse strand, counting down.
CCTGGCGGCGGCTCAGGTGCGGAATATCAGCCTTTCCAACCTGGACGTCCTGACGGAAGTGGCGGCCCGGGAGGGCTACATCCGGCAGGAGGACTGCGCCCGGCTCCTGAAATTCCGGGATAACCCCGCCGACGAAAGCTGGATGCAGGGGATCACAGCCCCGTGAACCGCATCCTGACCCTGGACGCCGGGGATTACGGCCCCAACCTGCCCGAGCTTTATCGCCTTGCCGCCCGGGGGATCATCTTTCTGGAGGGCAGGCTGCTTTTGACCGAAAACAGGTACGGAGAGGTGAAGCTTCCCGGCGGCGGCGTGGAAGCGGGGGAGGATGAGATCGCCGCCCTGATCCGGGAGGTGCGGGAGGAAACGGGGTACGCCGTGGCGCCCGCCTCCATCCGGCCCTTCGGGGAGATCGAGGAAAAGCGCCTGTCTGCGGAGGGAGATCGCATCTGGCATCAGGTGAGCCGCCTGTACCTGTGCCGCGTGGCAGGCGCCCCCGCCCCGTGCAGCTATTCCGAAGGGGAAAAGCGGCTCTGCTTCCGTCCCGTGCTCTATACGCTGGAGCAGGCAATCCAAAAGAACCGGGCCATGCTGGACAGGGAAGGGGAACATACGTATAATCAAAGGGAGTACAAAACGCTCCTTTTGATCAGGGAGCGCCTGGGACAATCGCCGGAGGGCGGGGGAGGGAAAGAAAATGTGCCTGGTGTGCGACCGCATAGAGATGATTAAAGACGGGACGAACCCCTATTTTGTCCGGGAGCTGGATACGGGCTATGTGGTGCTGGGCGATCACCAGCATTTTCATGGCTATACCCTGTTTCTGTATAAGCGGCACGGGGATAAAACGGAATTATTCCATCTGGACATGCCGGAAAGGGAAGCATTCCTGCGGGAAATGACCGTCGTCGCGGAGGCCGTCAGCCGGGCGTTTCATGCGGAAAAAATGAATTATGAGCTGCTTGGCATGGGGGATAACCACCTGCACTGGCATTTGTTTCCCCGCTTCGGCGGCGATATTGGGGAATACGGCAACCGGGGGAGAGGCCCGGTATGGTGGTATCCCATGGAAAAAATGTATGCCGAGGACAACCGCCCCACGGACGCGCAGCTTGCGGATATGAAACTGCGGCTGAATGCAGAGATGGACAAACTGCTGTAAAAATCAAGGAGGCCTGCCTATGCGCCATTTGCTGAGCATTACCGATTTGACCGTGGAAGAATTGGACGGCCTGCTGAAAACGGCGGCGAACATCGAGGCCCATCCCGAGCAGTACGAAACTGCCCTGGCGGGGAAGAAGCTGGCGACGCTGTTCTTTGAGCCCTCCACCCGCACCCGGCTGTCCTTCGAGGCCGCCATGTACGAATTGGGGGGCCATGTCATCGGCTTTGCGGGGGCCAGCGCTTCCTCCGCCGCCAAGGGCGAATCGGTAAAGGATACCATCCGCACCGTGGGCTGCTACGCCGATATCATCGCCATGCGCCATCCCCTGGAGGGGGCGCCCTGGGCGGCGGTGCAGTCCGCCACCGTGCCGGTGATCAACGCCGGGGACGGGGGCCATCATCACCCCACCCAGACGCTGGCGGACCTGATGACCCTGAAGCGGGAAAAGGGGCGGCTGGATCATTTGAAGCTGGGCCTGTGCGGCGACCTGAAATTCGGGCGCACGGTGCATTCCCTGATCGGGGCCCTGAGCCGCTATCCAGGCAATGAATTCATCCTGATATCCCCCCGGGAGCTGCGATTGCCCTCCGGCATTGCCGATCAGATGCGGGATCAGGGCATCCCCTTCCGGGAAGCGGAATCCCTGGAGGAGGAGATCGGCGGCCTGGACGCCCTGTACATGACCCGGGTGCAGCAGGAGCGCTTTTTCAGCGTGGAGGAATACCTGCGCCTCAAGGATACCTATATCCTGGACGAGGAAAAAATGCGCCTGGCCCCCCGGGATATGATCGTGCTCCATCCCCTGCCCCGGGTCAATGAGATCGCGGTGCAGGTGGATCAGGACGTCCGTGCCTGCTATTTCAAGCAGGTGATGTACGGCAAGATCATGCGGAAGGCCCTGATCTTAAAGCTCTTATCCGAAAAGGACGCCGCCCCCGCCCCCGGCCCCGTGCTGGTGACCACCGGCAGGCAATGCAGAAATCCCCGGTGCATTTCCTCCACCGAGCAGGGCCTGACGCCCCTCTTCCGCCCGGTGCATACCCAGATGGTGCAGGGCGTAGCCACCCGCATCCCTACCAAGTACCTGTGCGCTTACTGCGATATGGAACAGGTCTGACCTGTGTATTTTACGCTTTCTTTGTGCTATACTGGTTAGGCCGCCGATCCGGGAAGGCGGCACAGTGAAATCTCAGCGAAGGAGATACAAAAGATGTCATTCTGGATCGTGACGGACGCGGCCTGCGACCTGCCCAAAGATTACGTGGAAAAAACCGAAAAGCTCACCGTGATGCCCATGACCTACCGCATGGACGGGGCGGATCACCCCTGTGCGCCGGGGGATGAAGCCACCTGGCACCCCTTCTATGAGGCGGTGCGTGCCGGCAAAATGGCGACCACCGCCCAGGTCAGCGCCGCGGAATACCAGGAGGTGTTCAGGGGCCTTGCCCGGCAGGGGGAGCAGGTGCTGTGCATCGTGTTTTCCTCCGGCCTGTCCGGCACCTATCAGGCTGCCCTGCTGGCCCAGGGCATGGCGAAGGAGGAAAACCCCGCCGCCAAGATCCTGGTGGTGGATTCCCTGTGCGCCTCCGTGGGCCAGGGGCTGTTTGTGCATTACGCCATCCAGAAGCGGTCCGAGGGCCTGTCTATCGACGAAACGGCCCGGTGGCTGACGGATAACCGCCGCCGGTTCAATCATTGGTTCACCGTGGCGGAATTGGATACCCTGCGCCGGGGCGGGCGCGTCAGCGCTACGGCGGCGTTCATGGGCGGCATGCTGAATATCAAGCCCATCCTGCACGTGGATGCCGAGGGGCATCTGATCCCCATGGAAAAGGTGCAGGGCCGGAAAAAATCCCTGAAGCGCCTGGCGGAAAAGGTGGCGGAACGGGCCAACCCCCAAGCGGGCCAGACCCTCTTCATCGGGCACGGCGACTGCCGGGAGGACGCAGAATACACCCTGGACGCCATCCGCGGCCTGGGCTTTCAGCCCGAGCACGTCATGGTCGCCCCCATCGGCGCTATCATCGGCGCCCATTCCGGCCCCGGTACGCTGGCGGTGTTCTTCCTGGGGGACGACAGATAACGGGGGCGGCGCCCCAGTGTCCCCTCTTTACAGCACCTTGTTGAGGAAATCCCGGGTGCGCTGCTGCTCGGGAGCGGAGAAGATTTTTTCCGGGGGGCCCTCCTCCACGATCTGGCCTTCGTCCATGAAGAGCACCCGATCCGCCACCTCCCGGGCGAAGCCCATTTCGTGGGTCACCACCGCCATGGTCATGCCCTCCCGTGCCAATTGCTTCATCACGTCCAGCACCTCGCCCACCATTTCCGGGTCCAGGGCGGAGGTAGGCTCGTCAAAGAGCATCACCTCCGGCTCCATGCACAGGGCGCGGACGATGGCGATGCGCTGCTTTTGCCCGCCGGAAAGCTGGCTGGGGTAGGCCGCGGCCCGGTCCGAAAGGTTCACCCGGCGCAGCAGCTCCATGGCCTTCTGCTCGGCCTCGGCCTTGGATTTGCCCAGCAGCTTCATGGGGGCCAGGGTCATATTTTTCAGCACGGTCATATGGGGAAACAGGTTAAAATGCTGAAACACCATGCCCATCTTCTGCCTGTGCTGATTGATGTTCACCTTGGGGTCGGTGATATCCACGCCCTCGAAGGTCACGGTGCCGGCGGTGGGCATTTCCAGCAGGTTCAGGCACCGAAGGAAGGTGGATTTGCCGCTGCCGCTGGGCCCGATCACCACCACCACCTCGCCCCGGCGGATATCGGCGGATATGCCCCGCAGGGCTTTGATATCCCCGGCGCCGAAGTGCTTTTCCAGATCCCGCACGGAAATAATCACGTCAGTGGTCACTGCTGCGCAGCCTCCTTTCCAGCTTGCCTACCAGCCAGGTGAAGAACATCACCATCACCAGATAGATCGCCGCCACCGCCAGCAGGGGCATAAAGGCGGAATAGGTGACGCCCCGGATGATATCGCCGCCCTTGGTAAGATCCTTCACGGCGACGTAGCCCGCCACGGAGGTTTCCTTCAGCAGCACGATGAACTCGTTCGCCAGGGCGGGCAGCACGTTTTTCATGGCCTGGGGCACGATCACGTGCCACATGGTCTGCACATAATTGAAGCCCAGGCTGCGGCCCGCCTCCAGCTGCCCCTTGTCGATGCTCATGATGCCGCCCCGGATGATCTCCGCCACGTAGGCCCCGGAATTGATGCCGAAGGACAGAATGGCGATGAGCACCCCGTTCCGGGAGGAGGCGAAGATGATATAGTACATGATCATCAGCTGGATCACCACGGGGGTGCCCCGGATCACGGTGAGATAGGCCTTGCACAGGCCGTTAAAAAAGCCCAGCGCGGCGCGCCCCGGGCCGGGGCGCAGGTTTTCCTCGTTCTGATCCCAGGTGGAGCGTACGGCGGCGACGATCACGCCGATCACGATGCCCATGAGCACGGCGAACAGGGTGATTTCCAGCGTCACCCCCAGGCCGTTCCACAGGTACTTCCACCGGGCGTCGTCCAGGAAATTCAGCTTGAATTCCGCCGCGATGGGGGACAGCTGCTTCCCCGGGGCCACCTTTTCCGCCATGAGGGCGATCAGCGCCGTCAGTTCCTCGTCGGAGGCGTCGGCGGGCAGGGCGGCCCGAATCTCGATCAGGGCGTCCTCATAGGGCGAATCCAGCAGAAAACGGGCCTGACGCCGGGAAGCGTCCTCCGCCGGGGCTTCCGCGTAATACCCGCTGATGCCGCCGATTTCCCTGCGCTCTCCCGTCTCCTGCCCGGCGGGCACGGCCTGCACCGATACCGCGGTATCGTACAGGCCCGCTTCGCCGGGCTCCGCCCCCTTGGGAACGAAGGCAAACGCGGTGGTAAGGGGGTCGCCGTCCGGGTCGGGGGCGTCCTTTACGGCGGTATAGCCCTTGGGGGCGCCTACGTCGGCGATCTTATAATATTTTTCCTCGCCGCCGTCCTCGGCGAACCGCCCGATGAGCCAGGTGGCCTTGGCGCCCTTTACCCTGCCCTCCTCCACGGTCAGAACGTCCGCGTCGTGGAAAATGGCAAAGTACCCCCACAGCGCCGCCCCCAGGATCAGCACCAGGGCGACGGCAATCTTCAGCCCGCGTTTCTTGTTGTTTTTCATGCGCTTCATCCTTGCGTTTGGGATCATCCTGAAACCTTCCGAAAAGAAGACGCCTTTCCGGTGCTTTTTCGGCGTGGCTCTGCTTCATTCCGGCCAACGCGGCGCTGCCGCGCCTTCCTTCCTTCGGCTGAGCCACGATGAAAAATGCCTCGTAAATCTTGTCTCCTTTTCATCGGCTTTCAGTAAAAATGCGGCAAAAGGGGGCGGATCAGCCGCACCCCTTTTGCCTGAATGCCGATGGAATCACTCGGCGGGGATATACTTTTCTACGATAGCAGCCAGGGTGCCATCCTGGATCAGCTCCGCCAGGGCGGCGTTGATCTTTTCCAGCAGCTCGGTGTTTTCCAGGGCCACGGCGATGGCGTAATCCTCGTCGGCGTAGGAGGAATCCAGGATCTTCAGCCCCTCGTTGGCGGCGACGAAGGCCTTGGCGGGCTCGTTATCAATGATGACGCACTGCACCTTGCCGCTCTTCAGCGCTTCCACGGCGTCGGGGCCGGTCTTATACTTGAGCACGTTGTCCTCGCCGAAACCATCGGTGCAGTAGATGTCGCCGGTGGTGGCTTCCTGCACGCCGATCTTATAATTCGCGCCTTCGGCATACAGATCGTCGATGCTGGCGATGGGGGAATCCTCCGTCACGATGACGGCCTGAATGCCCTTGGCGTAGGAGTCGGAGAAGTTCACGCTCTGGAGACGCTCTTCGGTGACGGTCATGCCCGCCATGCCGATATCGATTTTGCCGGTGGAGACGGCGCCGATGATGGCGCTGAAATCCATATCCACGATTTGCAGCTTCATGCCCAGCTTTTCGGCGATGACCGCGGCCACCTCCGCGTCGATGCCCACGATTTCTTCACCCTCATAATATTCGTAGGGCGGGAAAGCGGCGTTGGTGCCCATGGTGAGCACGGGCAGGTCTTCCTCCGCCAGGGCGGCGAAGCAGGGAACCAGCAGGCACAGGGCCAGCATCAGGGCGAACAGCTTTTTCATCTTTCTTTCCTCCTGTTTTCTTAGCGCTTAGGCGCGTTCAATTTCTTGGGAACGGCGCCAGTATAGCACCCCCGGAACCGTTTGTCAAGAGGGAAAATGAATTTTTATTCAAAAAATATTCTGAAATATCCCGAAATAGCGGCTATATGATTTATAATCTTGCATTTTTATTTAAATATTATGCGCAACTGTCCGGGTGCATGCCGGATATGGGCGCTTTGCGGCCCGGCTTTACATCCGGGGGACGGATATGATACAATCAATGAAGATCGGTTCAAAGGAGGCGGCAGGATGGCGGGGAAGCTGATCGTGATTATGGGCACCAACGCCTCGGGCAAAAGCGGCCTGGGGGTGGCCCTGGCAAAGCGGCACCGCGGCGAGATCGTATCCGCCGATTCCCGGCAGGTGTATCGGGGGCTGGACCTGGGCAGCGGCAAGATCACCCCGGCGGAAATGGAGGGCGTGCCCCATCACCTGCTGGACGTATGCCAGCCGGGGGACTTTTTCTCCATGGCGGATTTTCAGCGCCTGGCCTACGCCGCCATCGACGATATCCTGTCCCGGGGCCGGGTTCCCTTCCTGGTGGGAGGCACCGGCCTGTACGTGGATGCGGTGGCGGAGGGGTATGAGCTTTCCGACCGCTGCCCGGACCTGTCCCTTCGGGAAAAGCTGGAGACCTACGAGACCCCGGCGCTGTATGAAATGCTGCGGGAAAAGCTGCCGGATACCCAGATCGACCCTCGGAACCGCAACCGGGTGATGCGGGCCCTGGAGCGCCTGGCGGCGGATGATTACCGCCCCGGCAGCCGCTGTCCCCGGTATGAAACGCTGAAGCTGGGGGTCACCTGGCCCCGGGAAACGCTGAAGCGGCGCATCGATCAGCGCCTGGAGCGGCGCCTCGCCCAGGGAATGGTGCAGGAGGCGCAATCCCTGCTGGACAGCGGCGTTTCCCCCCGGTTCCTGGATAAGCTGGGCCTGGAATACCGCTACCTTACCCGCTACCTGCTGGGCGAACTGACCTACGATCAAATGACCGATGAGCTGGGCCGGGCCATCAAGCGCTTCGCCAAGCGGCAAATGACCTGGTTTCGCCGGGAGGAAAACCTCCATTGGCTGGATATGACCGCCGACCCCACGGCCCAGGCCGACGCCCTGATCCGAGCGTTTCTGGAGACGTAAGGGGGCCTCTCCGGCCCCAAGCCCCGGACCGGGAAGCTCCTAACGGACAGGACGCGCAGAACGGACAATGCTGCTGTTTCCATAACCTGTTCGCCGCAGGATTGAAAACGCCCGCCCTGCATAATCGCAAGGCGGGCGTCAGTTGTTTATGCGTTCTCAGGCGTCCTCGTCCTCGGCGCGCTTGGCCCGGCGATGGCGGCGGCGGGGCGCTTCGGCCTCGGCGTCCTCGGCGGCCTCCTCGGCGGGGGCGGTATTTTCGGTCTCCTCGCTGCGGGTCACCCGGTAGCCCCCCTCGATCTCGCCGTCGGCGAGCTCATCCGCCGCGTCCTCGGCGACGTCCTCGGCGGCTTCCTCAGCGGCCTTGGCGTCCCGGATCAGTTTTTCGTGGGGCATTTCATCCTCGGCATCCTTCCGCAGGGGCAGAAGATCTTCCGGGCCGTCCCGGTCGTCGTAATCGTCGTCCGCTTCGCCGGATTCATCCAGGTCGTCTTCCTCCTCGTCGGCGGGCTCGGTATAATCCCGGCGCTCCGCCAGATCCAGGTGGTCATAGGCGGCGTTGGATTTGCTGCGGTTCTTGAGGCGGATCACGCTGCTGACCGCAAAGAGCACCAGCCCGGCGCCCAGCAGGATCCCCAGCGCCACGGCGGCGGTGCGGGCGATATCCCGTCCCTGGGTGACGGCCTGATCCACGGGGGCGGCGGTCACCAGCTCCGGCGGCGCCACGGTGACGACGGGCACCTGGGTGGGGGCGGAGGTGGGCTGGGCGTAGGTGATCTGCACGGTGTTGGAATCAAAGGAGACCAGGTTATTCAGGCTGTCCTTCACGGTGGCGGTGAAGCGGAATTTGCCCGCCTGGGATACCCGCACGTCCCGATCCAGCGTCACGCTGGCCCCGGGCTCCATGGAGGCGATGGTATAGATGGCGGTTTCGCCGTGAGAAATGGCGATCTTATCCGCCTTGACGTTGCTGTTGTTCGTCACCGTCAGGTGGAAGCGCACGTCGGCGGGGGCCTGGGAGATGGTATCCTGGTCAGCCGTCAGGTTCAGCGTCAGCAGCATGGTCTTTTCCGGGTCGAAGACGCCCAGGCTGAGCTCCTTCGTCATGGTCTTGGTTTCGCCGGTGTTATCCGGCAGCGTGGCGGTGACCTTGAAGGTAGTGGGCTCGTTGAGGATAAATTCCACCGTCTCCTTCACCGTAGCCCCGGCGGGGATGGAAAGGTTGGTGAGGATCTCGCCCTTCTTGGCCTCGGCAACGGTGACGTTGGAATAGGATACGTTGCCCGCGTTGGTAAAGGTGATTTCCAGCGTGGCTGCCTCGCCGATATTCACCCCGGCGGTGGGGGAGGAAAGCTCCATTTTCAGGTTGGGCGTCGCCAGAGGGATCACGGTCTCATCCACCTTCTGGGTGAGGGTCTTGGTGCTGCCCACGGCCTGATAGGTGATATCGGCGCTGCTGGTCAAGTCCGCGTTGCCGATGCGGGAGGTGAAGGTCAGGCTTTGCCGCTTTCCGGCGGGCAGGGAAGCGACCTTCTGGGCGGTCTTGGAGATTTTTTCCTTGACCCGGATGTCTTTCAGCTCCACATTGCCGCTGTTATACAGCTCATAGGTCACCGTAGCGGTGCCGCCGTTGCGGACCACCTCGGGGCTGATGGTGCGGTTCACCGTCAGGGCCACGTGCTCCCCGGCATACTCGATGCGGGCGGTAGCCTGGCGGGTAAACTCCGCCGCCTGCCCGTCGGCGCCGGGCAGCATGTATTTCAGGGTATAGGTGATTTCCCCGGCGTTGAGCTGCTCCTCCGTCACGTTCCATTCCCCTTCCCAGGGGCGGGAATCGCCGGACTTGAGGATGTAGCTGCCGCCATCCCCGAAGGACGGCACCACGTTGCCTGCCGGGTCATACAGGGTGACGGGGGTCTGCATATCCTGATCCGTGGGGTTGCTGACCCGCAGGGATACGCTCACCGTGCCGGGGGCCGTCAGGCTCTGGGGCGTGACCTGGATGGTGAAATCCACCGGGTCCTCCTCCGCCCAGGCGCCGCAGGCGAAAATCAGCGTCAGCGTAAGCAGCGCCGCGGCGGCGAATGTTAAGCTTTTCCGGGCAAATGTCATTTTGCCCTCCCTCCTTCCAAAAACGCGCATACGGCTGCGCGGGTACATTGTATCCACTCTATTGCATTTTAGTGCAATCTGCCCCCGCTGTCAAGCAAACGGCGCGTTTTCCTGCGAAAAGATATACATTTTTACAATTATCGTGCCCAAATATACCCCGTTTTGAGGGGCTGCTTCCTCCGTTGGGGGTTTCAGGGCACGGCAAAGTTCAGCGCGCCGTCCATATCCGGCACCTGCACATAGGAATCGGGCACCGCCCCCACGATGATGGATTCGGCGATGAGCACCTGGCTGCTTAAGGATACCTGCCGGGCGGAGGAGGGGATCACCAGGCGGACGGAGGTATGCAGCGACAGGTAGATCTTATGCCGGGTCTGGTTGATGCCGGCGGATTCAAACTCGGTGGAAAAGGCGGCGGATACTGCGCTCACCGGCAGCACCCGCACCCAGATTTTCGGCCCCAGGCCGCTGAGAAAAGGGATGCCCAGGGCGGACCCCAGGGGGATGCCCACGCTTTGGGCTTCGGCGCTTTCGAGCCTCGCCTGGGCCTGCAGGGCGGCGGCGGTCGCCAATTCGTTCATGCGTACGGCGTTGGCCTGCAGCATGGTGACCCGGCCCTGCCCGTCGGTGCGCACGGAGATCATGTCTTCATACGTGATGGAATTTCCCATCACGCTTTGGATGGCCTCGTGAATGTATTCCACCGCCATGGCCTCCGCCCGGGCGTGGGCCATATCCAGGATCACCCCCTCCAGGTTCCTTTCCAGCAGCAGGAACAAAAGGGCGGCGATCACCGCCGCGATCAAAAGGATCCTCAGCACCTTTCGGGGGCAGGACAGGGGCTTTTTCGCGCATCGGCGGCGCATGGCGCTCATCTCCCTTCCCCTTATCCTATGCCCGCCGCCTTGTCCCTCTTGCCGGAGAAAGGAGGAAAAACGCGCCCCGGCAGTGCGGTTTTTTGAAAGAAAAGTTGTAAATTATTCGCTTTTTGGGGAATGTTTTTCAATAAATGTAGGGAATAAGCATTGACTTGACATACAAGATGTGGTATATTTTACAGGATGAAGCAGGCGAATGAAAGCGGAAGAGGGAAGGCCCTCTCACCGGGAGCGGGCTTCCCGGGCCTGGCCCGGGGCCGGCGGCCCGTCGGCTTTGATTCGTTGATCAAGTAGAGGAGGATGGAAGAATGAATATGCTGAAGCGCTATGGCAAGGCGCTGTTATTCCTTGTCCTGGCGGTATCGCTGGTGTGTCTCGCTTCCGCGGCTTTTGCGGATACGGAGATCACGGAGCACAGCTGGACCAACCGTACGCTGGTAAAGCCCGCCACCTGCGTGGACCGCGCCGTTTATCAGTACACCTGTTCCACCTGCGGCGAAACAAAGACGCAGGAGGAAGGCGAACTGAACGCCGACGCCCACGCCTGGGGCGAATGGGTCGTCGAAAAAGCAGCCACCTGCACCGAAACCGGGTCCAGGTATCGCACCTGCAACAACAGCCCGCTGCATCATAAGCAGTCGGAAACCATCCCCGCCCTGGGCCACGATTTCAAGTGGATCGTGGATAAAGAGGCCACCTGCACCAGCACGGGCTTCCGCCGCCAGGTCTGCTCCCGCTGCGGGCTGGAGAATGCCTCCGAAACCATCCCCATGACGGCCCATCAGCCCGGCAACTGGGAAACCACCAAGGAGCCCACCTGCACCCAGGAAGGCGAGCAGGCCCGGAAGTGCACCGTCTGCGGCACCAAGGTGGAGGTCAAGACCTTAGGCGCCCTGGGTCACGATTACGGCAATTGGGAAACCACCAAGGAACCCACCTGCACCGCCAAGGGCGTGCAGACCCGCGTCTGCTCCCGGGACGCCAGCCATAAGGAGACCCGGGATCTGGATCCTCTGGGCCACGTCTGGGGCGATTGGACCGTTACCAAGCAGCCCACCTGCACCGTGAAGGGCACCGAAACGCGCACCTGCGGGCGGGATGCCAGCCACGCGGAAACCCGGGATATCGACCCCATCGGGCATAAGTGGGACAACGGCAAGGTGACCACCCCCGCCACCTGCGATAAGGACGGCGTGAAGACCTACGCCTGCCAGAACGATCCTTCCCACACCAAGACCGAGCCCATCCCCGCCATCGGGCATAAGTGGGACAAGGGCAGGGTCACCAAGGCCGCTTCCTTTGAGGAGCCCGGCGAGATCGTTTATACCTGCACCATCG
>CAJOPV010000081.1 GCA_905236495.1 uncultured Christensenellaceae bacterium | reverse complement strand
TGTGGCATAACTGTGGCATAAAAACAAAGAAACCCTTGAAAATCAAGGGTTTCGATGGCGGAGAAGGAGAGATTTGAACTCTCGCTAGGATTCACTCCTACTACTCCCTTAGCAGGGGAGCCCCTTCGGCCACTTGGGTACTTCTCCATTTGGCTTGCGGTGCGTGGGGAGGGGAAAATGGCGGAGAGAGAGGGATTCGAACCCACGGTGCCTTTCGGCATCACTGGTTTTCAAGACCAGCGCCATCAACCACTCGGCCATCTCTCCGCGGATGCGACTGACGGCCTTCCCGGAAGCGCTTAGCCAGTATATCAAACGAAGGGCCGTTTGTCAATCCTTTCGTGAAAAATTGTTTGCTGCAGGCAGGGGTTCTGCCCATGCCGGAACCGGGGCGCTACCGGCTGAGCGTGCCGGTGAGATAGACGGTTTCCCGGGGCTTGCAGGTATCCCGGCTGACGAAGGTTTCGGATACCGTCTTGCCGTTTTCCAGGCGCTGCAGGTAGGTTTCGTTGACGAAGCCGTCCCGGGCTTCCCGATACAGGTAGGGGGTCTCGTCGGTGTAGGTGACGTAGGTGTGATCCCTGTCCTTGACGTAGGAGACCGTCAGAGGGGCGGGGATGATCTCCACCTGCTCGGCGGTGCGCAGCTTGTAGGATACGCCGTCCCCCAGGCTGGGGCCGTAAATGCAGACCACGCACTGGTATTTGTTTTTGCTCTTGCCCACATTTTCCACCCGGGCGGTCATATAGATGGTGCCGCCGGAGGTGTTTTTGAATTTCAGGTCCAGCCGGTTATAGACCACGGTGGCGTCCTGCCCGAAGATGGTATAGGATACCTGATCGGCATGGGGAGAACGCTCCACGATCTCCAGGTTGGATTGCAGCGCCGCCAGATACACCGTGGTGCTGGCCTGGCACACGCCGCCCCCGATGCCCACCGTTTCCAGGCCCCCTTCGCCGTATTCGATGGCGGGCAGGTAGCCGTTCTGGGTGGTGCGCTCCAGGGTGACCCGGTTGAAGCTGAAGGTTTTGCCCGGCTCCAGGGTGTAGCCGTCGATGCGGGAAAAGGCGGTGCGGATGTTGCTGTTGCGGTATTCGGTGGAGGAGGTGGAAATGGGGGTGACGGCCTTGCACAGAAGCTGCACCTGGCTGCGCACGTCCTTTTCCGTTACCTGGGGGGCCACGCTGTCCGGCACGATCTCCAGATCGCCGCTTTGCCCTGCCGCCGCCATGGAAAGCACCTGCTGCTTCACCTTTTCCGTATCCAGGGCGGAGCCGTAATGCTCAGGCTGGATGATGAAGGGGTCGCTGAGATCGGGGCGGAAATAGGCCAGATAGGCGTCGGAGGGGGCCCAGGTGAGCTGAGCCTTGATCTGGGACAAAACGGAATCCAGCAGCGCGTCGGTCATTTCGCTTTGGGTGGTGTTGGCGATGAGGGGTTCCGTTTCCAGCGCGTCGATTTCCGCCTTGCGCTCCTCCAGGGTGCCCAGCTTGCCCTTCTGATACAGCGATTCCAGCAGGGCATAGACGGAGGCGGTATCCGTCCTGACGCCCAGGGAGTCGTAGGTGAGGGTATAGAAGGTGTGGCCCTGATAAGTCAGGTTCAGGCTCCAGCTGTTCTGCCGGGCATCCACCCGGGAGAGCACCGCGTCGATGCCCTGCTGGGCCGTCATGCCGCCCAAGTTCACCCCATCGACGATGATGTTGGGAGCAAAGGACTGCCCGTAAGCCGTCACCGCCTGCACCAGGGCCTGGTGGGCCTCATTCTGCCGCCGGATGTTCCGGGCGATCAGCACGCCCCCCACCGCCAGCGCCGCCGCGGCAGCGATAACAAGCGCCAGGATCACCGGGCGCTTGGAACGCTTTTTTTTCGGTTCGGGCGGGGGCAGGGGAGGGGGCTGATACCCCTGACGGTATTGCATGAAAGAACTCCTTCGCGGTAATCAGCCGGGCTTATTCGATAGTGCCTTCAACAGCGGGGACCGGATTGAGGAAGCGGAGGAAATCCTCCCGGGTGAGGGTTTCTTTTTCGATAAGCAGCTCGGCGATGCCCCGAAGCTGATCCATGTGCTGGCGAAGGATATCCAAAGCGTCCTGATAGCAGCGGGTGAGGATGGCGCGCACCTCGGAATCGATGAGGGCGGCGGTTTCCTCGCTGTAATCCCGGGTCTGCCCGAATTCCATGCCGACGAACACTTCCTGATCGTTGCCCAGATATACGGTGCCCAGCTTATCGCTCATGCCGAACTTGGTTACCATGCCCCGGGCCACCTCGGTGGCCCGCTTCAGATCGCTGATGGCGCCGGTGCAGATATCGTCTTGGGTGAGGCTCTCAGCGGCCCGTCCGCCCAGCATCATGGTGATATTCTGCAAAAGCTTCTGCTTGCCCTGGTGATCCGTCTCCTTTTCAGGCAGGGACAGGGTAAGCCCCGCCGCCTGGCCCCTGGGCACCACGGTGATCATATGCACGTCGTCGCACAGCGGCAGGAAATGGCCCACGATGGCGTGGCCTGCCTCGTGATAGGCGGTGATGCGCCGATCCTCTTCCAATACCTTGTGGCTGCGCTTTTCGGGGCCCATCTGGATGCGCTCCACAGCCTCGATCAGATGGGCCTGGGTAATGACGGTGCTCTTTTCCCGGGCGGCCTGGATGGCGCCCTCGTTCATAATGTTTTCCAGGTCCGCGCCGGTGGCGTAGGGGGTGCGCTTGGCGATGTTGTCCAGGTCCACGTCCTCCGCCAGGGGCTTGCCCTTGGAATGTACCTTCAAAATGGCGATGCGCCCGTTGATATCGGGATAATTCACCGTCACCTGCCGGTCAAACCGCCCGGGCCGCAAAAGGGCGGGGTCCAGGATATCCCGGCGGTTGGTGGCAGCCATGACGATGACGCCCTCGTTGGTGGAAAAGCCGTCCATTTCCACAAGCAATTGGTTCAGCGTCTGCTCCCTTTCGTCGTGCCCGCCGCCCAGGCCGGCCCCGCGATGGCGGCCCACGGCGTCGATCTCGTCAATAAAGACGATGCTGGGGGCGTTGCGCTTGGCCTGCTCAAACAGGTCCCGCACCCGGCTGGCGCCTACGCCCACGAACATTTCCACAAAATCGGAGCCGGAAATGGAGAAGAAGGGCACGTTGGCTTCCCCCGCCACGGCTTTGGCGAGCAGCGTTTTGCCGGTGCCCGGAGGGCCCACCAGCAGCACGCCCTTGGGGATGCGGGCGCCCAAATCCACGTATTGCTTGGGGTTTTTGAGGAAATCCACGATCTCCTTGAGCTCGTCCTTTTCCTCGTCCGCCCCGGCTACGTTCG
Organism: uncultured Christensenellaceae bacterium; assembly: GCA_905236495.1. Classification (GTDB taxonomy): domain Bacteria; phylum Bacillota; class Clostridia; order Christensenellales; family Aristaeellaceae; genus RUG563. Next base: position 3,477 of record CAJOPV010000081.1, on the reverse strand, counting down.
CGAAGGTGACCTTGTTTTTGCTGGGGTCCACCATGGCGGCCCGGGATTTGCCGAAGTTCATCACCTTCCCGCCGCCGCCCGTCTGCTGGCGCATGATATACCACCACATCACCATCAGCAGCACAATGGGGATCAGGTAGGGGATCAATTCCAGATACCAGGGGGTCACCACCGGGGCAAGGTATTCGATTTCAAAGCCCAGATCCCGGACCGACAGGGTATCCGCGTCCACGCCCTTTTTCTGGGCCAGCATGGTGAGCACGGTATCGTAAAAATCCGGGCCGATGGTGGTTTCAAAATCATAGGCCCGCGCCGGATAATCGGACAGGGAAATGCGGCTGTCCTTCAACCGCCCCACCAGGGCCGTGCCCCGGATGGAGACCCGGTCGATTTCCTCGTTTTCGATGCGCTTGAGCAGTTCGGGATACTCGATGCGTCGGTTTTCGGCGGTCATACCGCCGGACAAAAGCACGATCAAAAAGATGAACGCGGCGATCATCACCAGGTATCCCATCAGGCCACGAGACACTTTACGCAAAATCGTTTCCTCCTAAATAACACTTGGGTCAGAAAAAGATTATAGCATATCTATTGTAGGGTTTGCAATCTTTGGGGCGTTATTTGGTGTAAATTCTGGGATGCAGCACGCCGATATCCGGCAGGTTGCGGTATTTTTCGTCGTAATCCAGGCCGTAGCCCACCACGAAGGCGTCGGGGATATTGAAGCAGCTGTAATCCACGTGCAATTCCACCCGGCGGCGGGCGGGCTTATCCAGCAGCGTCACGATGGAAACGGAGGCGGCATTGCGGGTCCTGAGCACGTCTTTCAGATAATGCAGCGTCATGCCGCTATCCACGATATCCTCCACCACCAGCACGTCCCGGCCTGTGATATCCCGGTCCAGGTCCTTGAGGATGCGCACCACGCCGGAGGATTTGGTGCTGCTGCCGTAGCTGGAGATGGACATGAACTCGGTGGTGAGGGGCAGGTCGATCTCCCGGATCAGATCGGTGAAAAAGACGGACGCGCCTTTGAGGATGCAGATGAGCACCGGCTCCTTTCCCGCGTAATCCTTCGTCAGCTTCTGCCCCAGCTCCCGAACGGCTTTTGCGATCTCCTCCCGGGTCACCAGGATCCTTTCCAGATCCCCATACAGCGCGGCGTTGGTATCCATGGCGGTATTCTCCTTTTACTCTTCATTCGCCGAGGCATCCCCCGGCAGAAAGCCTTCGTACGTGAGCAGCACGTTGTCCCCGCCCGCCTCCGTGCGGGCCTCCTCCCCGGGGCCTACGCCCACGGCCCAGATTACCCTGCTTCCCATGCACAGCAGAGGCACGCAGGGCCGGAAGGGCCGGGGCACCTTCTTATCCACGAAATAATCCTGCATGGATTTTTCCCCCGGAGCGCCCAGCGGCCGGATGCGGTCCCCAGGCTGCCAGGCGCGGAGCGCGCAGCGCTCAAAGACCGACCGGGGCATGGCCTGTTTCCTGATCCCGTCGCCGTTTTCCCCCGCCCAGGGGGAAACGCGCAGGGTATGCTTCATCAGCGGCTGCGGAGGAAAAGCCATCCCGGCGGGGGGCAGGAAATGCAGCTTTTCTTTTGTGCAGGCCGCCCGCCAGCCCTCCGGCAGGTTCATCTGATCGCCGGGAGCAAGGGCGCGAAGCTGCTCCGTCTGCGCCCAATCCAGCTTCACCGGGCATGCCATGCGCAGCACCCGGCGGCGCAGGGCGGGGTGCAGCCCCGACAGGGCGGGGTAGCTCACCCACCGCAGGGGATCGTACAGGCAGGCGTGACCGCCGCTTGTCAGGAAATCTTCCGCTTGATTGTGAATGAAATCCGCTTCCTCCGAAAGGATCCGGGCAGCCCGGCCCATGGCCTCCTCCGCCTGGGGCGATCGCTGCCGGATCAGGGGCAGCACCCGGAGGCGGATGTAATTGCGAAGATACTTTTCCTGCCCGTTGGTGGCGTCCTCCCGCCAGGAGACGTGCCGGGCCGCCAGCGCGCTTCGGATGGTTTCGGGGCTGATCTCCAAAAAGGGCCGCCACAAAAGCGCCGCGCCGCCCTGACGAGGGCGGAGGGAGCTTTCCCGCATGGCGGACAGGCCCTCGCTGCCGCTGCCCCTAATCAGGCGCAGGAGCACCGTTTCCGCCTGGTCCCGGCGGTGATGAGCCAGGGCCAGGGCAAAATCCGGCTCGTCCGAAAAGCCGTTCAGCATAGCGTCGTACCGGGCGGCCCGGGCCTCGTCCTCGCTCTTGCCCCGGAGCTGCACCCGGAAAACGCGGCAGGGCACGTTCAAGCCCTGGCACAGTTTCTCCACAAAGGCGGCGTCCTGCCCGGATTCGGGCCGCAGGCCGTGATCCACGTGGACGCAGGAGAGGCTGAACCCTTCCTGCCCGGATAATTGAGCCAACACCAACAGGAGGGCCACCGAATCGGCGCCCCCGGATACAGCCGCTTTCACGCGGCTGGGTTCCCCCGCGTCACGCCAGGATCGCTGCGTGCGCTGCAACAAAAAGGCCCAATCGTCCATACTGCATTATTGTACCCCGGCCCGGCATAGAAAGCAAGAGCCCCGGGCGCGAATTTACAAAAAAGCAACAACTTAAATGGAGATAGGAAGGAGGGAAGAGGCGACAAGCGAAGAGCGTACAATGAAGCGTGAAAAGACGAATGAAGGATATATACCTCAGCCCTTCCTTGCCGCGCACGCTTCCCGCGGCGCGGCATAGCATGGGGGTGAGGGGCCTGAAAACCGGCCCCGGCCCTGAAAACAGGCGCCCATGGAGGCGCCCATGCGAGGAGGCGCAATTACATGTCTTTCTATTCCTACAAAAACGCCAACCCCGGCTGCTGCCCCGGCACCATCGCCGGCAACGCCCTGGAGGGCCTGGATGAAAAGGTGTGCATCCAGGTGCAGCGGGTGTATGACAGCTGCCTGCAGCAGGAGCAGCTCACCAACGTGAACGTCACCATCAGCAGCTACGCCCAGGTGGTCAACAACGGCTGCGGATGCTGCGACGATACCACCACCGTGCCGCCTACATCCGCCCCTGTGGCCCCCATCACCTTTGAATCCTGCCGTTCCAGCACCATGGACGTGGATATCGGCAACCTGTCCGTGGAGCGGCTGTGCGACCGGCCCTGCTTCGCCCGGGTGCGCGGCACGGTGGAGATCCCCATCGATATCCTCTTCACCGACAGCCGCTGCGTGGAATACATCGGCAAGGGCGTGGTGACGGTGAATAAGGACGTGCTGCTGGCGATCCCCGACGATTCCATCGTGCCCTTCACCCTGGAGGGCATGGCAAGCGCCGTGTGCGTGGCGGGCAGCTATCAGGGGGATAACACCTTCCGCCTCACCGTCTGCGTCACCATCGTCCTCAAGGTGCTGGCGAAGGTGGAGATCCTGGTGCCCAGCTACGGCTTCTGCCCCATCCCGCCCTGCGAGGAATTCGCGGATTCCGTTTGCGACGAAT
>CAJOPV010000080.1 GCA_905236495.1 uncultured Christensenellaceae bacterium | reverse complement strand
CGCAGCGGCGTCGCCCGTGGCGGGGTGGCGGTTGCTGGCGGGCGGCAGCGACTGCATCCTGCTGGAATCGGAAAGGATGATGAGCTATCGCTGCGTTGCCGACGCGAAGGAAAAGCTGACGCTGGCCAATTTCCATACGGAATATGACAGCGGCTACGCGGCGCGGCAGGGCGTGATGCTTGCCACCGTTGAAACGGATATCGCAAGGATGCTGACGATGCGGGACGGCAGCTTTGATCTATTTGCCCTGAGCACCACCCAGGCCCCCAACCTGAAAACCATTAAGGAAAAAGAATACTTTGTGGATTTGTCGCAGAACGAAACGCTGAAAAGCCGAGCCGAAGCCCTGTATCCGGGTATCGCCAAGGTATTGCTTACGGAGGACGGAAGGCTGGCGGCCTGGGTGCTGGACGCGCAGCCCTATATGTTCTACGCGGATGAAGGGTTCCTTAACCAATACGGGCTTTCGGCCCCTGCCACCCTGGGGGAATTGCTGGATCAAATGAAAGTCCTAATGGAAGAGGGCGCCTTTGAGGACGGGGAGCATGTCCCCTTTGGGGAGATGCCCTATCAGCGGGAGGATCTGGCGAACTACGCCGTCAGGCGGTTCATTTTTGAACAGGAGATCCAGGGAAAGCGGCTGGATTTCAACGACCCCGCGCTGAGAAAGATCCTGGAAAGAATCCTCCGGGAAGTGCCGGAAACAAACCCCTATCCCGCCGTGACGGGGGACGAATCCTTTGTTTACAGCACGTACTGGGTCCAGCTTCCCATTTCCAAGGATGCAAAAATGCCGCTGAAAATTTCGGCGGATTCCCCATCTGCTATCGAAACCTACGCCCGGGTGGTGATCGTGAATCCCTTTTCCAAGCATCAGGAAGCAGCATTGGAGTATCTTTCCTACCTTGCGCAGCAAGAAGGCGAACAATCCTATACCGTCTATCGCGACCGAACGGAGCCCCTGAAAAACGCTTTCGTTCAATCCCGCCTGGAGCAGACGGAACAGAAGATCAGCGAAATGAAGGCGCAGGAAAACGCCAGTGAATTGACCGACGCGATTCAGGCGCTGGAGGAGGAACGGGACGCCCTCATGCAAAACCGGTATCTCATTGGCGCGGAGGATATCGCAGCCTGGCAGCGGGACGGCATGGCGATGCTGGTGCAGGACGAATCGCTGTTTACCGCCGAGCTCAATACCACCGTTCATCGCCTGGCTGCGGGCGGCATGACCGTGGACGCCTTTATCAGCGAATGCAATCGGTATATCAGCATGGTCTATGCGGAGAACGAATGAACGACGAAAGAGGAAGAAACGCCATGTTCCGAAAAAAAGGATCGCTGCTGCTGTTTCTGCTGCCGGGGCTGACGCTGCTCATGCTCTTTCAGGTGATCCCCTTCTTCGGGGGCATCCGATACAGCGTGACGGATGGCACAAAAGCCAACGGATTCGTGGGCCTTGCCAATTTCGCCGCCCTGTGGCAGAACAGGATGTATCTGCTGGGGCTGAAAAACACGATGGAGCTGTCGGTGATCTGCGCGCCGCTTTTGTGGGTCTTGTCTTTTCTCTTCGCGCTGATTTTGCAGTCCATCCGGCCCCGGGGCGGGCTGTTTCGCTCGGTGGCCCTGATGCCCTATCTGGCGCCCTCGTCGGCCATGCTGCTGATCTGGCTGGTGGTCTTTGATTACGGCGGGCCCGTCAACAGAGTATTGCAGGCGCTGGGCACGGAAAAAGTTTTGTGGCTGGAAAGCGAAGCCTTGCGATTCCCCATCATTCTCATGTTCGTATGGAAAAACCTGGGCTTCTGCACGGTGATCTTCCTGGCGGCGCTGCAAACAGTGCCCCAATCCCTGTACGAATACGCCGCGCTGGAAGGGGCCGGGTTTCTGACCCGGGCGTTCAAGGTGGCCCTGCCCCATATCCTGCCCACCGCGTTCCTGGTGCTGGTGCTGGCCTGGATCAACGCCTTTCGCATCTTCAAGGAAGTCTATGTGATCGCGGGGTCTTACCCCGATCCTTCCGTCTATACCCTCCAGCATTACATGAACAATATGTTCTCCCGCCTGGATTATCAGATGGTGACGGCGGCGGCTTATTCCTTCGCCGTGATCGTGATGGCGATCTTCGGGGCCTTGTTTATCTTGCAGAGAAAGGCGACGGCTTCTGCACAGTAGGATGAAAAAAGAGTATGGAGTGTGGAGTTTGAAGTGTGGAGTTCAGTATTGATAATCATTATAAAAACTCCACACTCCTCACTCCAAACTCCACACTCTGCCGGAGGTCTGATATGAAAAAACGACACTTATCACTTTTGATCCTGCTTTCGTTCATGTCGGTGCTGATCCTGCTCCCGGTGGTGCTGACCTTTGCCTACTCCTTCTTTTCGCCGGAGGAAATCAAGGCGTTCATGCAGACAAGGAACGGGTATGGCGAAGGGATGATGGAAATCAAGCTGTACCCCCGCATGGTGTCGCTGGATCAGTACTGGCACGTGCTGATCGAGGATATGAGCCTGCTTCGGTATTATTTCAACTCCATTATTTATACCCTGGCGATTCTGGCGGGGCAGTCCGTTATTATCCCGGCTCTTTCCTACGCCCTGTCCCGGTTCCGCTTTCCGGGCAGGGACGCCCTTTCCTTCCTGGTGATCATGCTGCTGCTTTTGCCCTTCCAGGTCACCATGGTGCCCACCGTACTCATGCTGCGGGATATGAACCTGATGGATACCGCCTGGGCGGTGATCCTGCCCGCTATCGCGTCGCCCTTTTATGTGTTTTTGCTGCGTCAAAGCATGATCGGCATTCCGGACGAACTGTTTGAGGCGGCGCATACGGACGGGGCCGGGCCCATCCGGTGCTATTTCTCCGTCGCACTGCCGGTTTCCAAGGCCATCCTGGGCGCTGCGGCGGCCCTGTCCTTCGCGGACGCCTGGAACATGGTGGAGCAGCCGTTGGTGTTCCTGCCCAGCCGGACCAGCCTGTACCCTTTGTCTGTGGCCTTCAATCAGTTATCCCAGCAGAGCACGGGCACCGAATTTGCCGGGGCGGCGCTGTATCTGCTGCCCGCGCTGCTGATCTATTTCTTTTTCCAGGAAGACATTATGACGGGCATCCAGCTGTCCGAAATGAAATGAGGGATTCCCATGAAACGAAAGGCATTGAAGGGCCTCTTGATCTTATTGTGCGTGCTGGTGATTTGCTTCTTCTTTTCCGGCACGGTGAAAACGCTGACCACCGCCAAGGTAAAACTGACGTCCGTTCAGTGGGGCAAGCTCAAAAGCACCTTGAACCTGACCGGGTATCTCACCTTTTCGCAGACGGAGGGCGTTGCCTTCCCGTCGGTGCCGGAGGGCGTGTCTTTCACGGTGGGGAAGGTGTATGCCGCGCCGGGGGCTTTCGTGCAGGCGGGCGAAACGCTGTTCGATACGGAAATCACGGGGCTTCAAGAGGCGCGGGAGGCCCAGGAGAGCGCTTTGCTGGCGGCGGAAAAGGAGATGCTGGCGCTGGAGCGGCAGTACGCAGGTCTTCGCTTGACAAGGAGCGATCAAGCCTGGCTGGAGGCGTACGACGCGCTGCTATCCGCCCGGCAGGAAGCCTGGGACAAGCAGATCGCCCTGGACGCGGCGGAAAAAACCGCGGGACCGGATTCCCCGGAATTTGCCGACGCCCAGGCCGCGCTGACAAAAGCCCGGCAGACGGAGGAGCAGGCGCAGTCCGCCCTGGATCGGGCCGCCCGGGCCGGGATCTCGGAGGATGCCTACCAGTACACCATGCGGAAACGAGAATTGGAGGAGACCGTGGAAGCATCCGCCCGGCATCTGACCGATCTAAAGACCGCCCAGGAAACCATGGG
>CAJOPV010000079.1 GCA_905236495.1 uncultured Christensenellaceae bacterium | reverse complement strand
TCTCCTTCATTTGTTTGTTCCATTTGGTAATATTACCATTTTCCCGCCCTTCCGTCAACCGTTTCCTTGCGCAAGCCGGGGGTCTCCGCGGCCCCTGGACGCTGCGGCAAAGGGCCCTTGCATCTCACTCCGGCGAATATGTAATGAGCGGAAAAACAAACAGCTTGCGCCTGATGGCTTAGGAAAACACAGGAAGCTCCCGGGCAATGGAAAACAACGAACAGCCCGAGAAAAACACAGGCGCTTTTCTCAGGCTGATCCGTTCGTTTTCCCGGTGCGCTTTGCGCGCCGTTGCGCGGCTTCGCAGCGGCGGCGCATCCTTTGTTTTCCAGGCGGTGCTTCTTCCGCAGGTTGGGCCCGGGGAAAAACCTCCCCGGTTACTGGCTGCTGACGTACTTGCGCATGTGCAGCAGCGCGTTTTTTTCCAGGCGGGATACCTGGGCCTGGGAGATGCCGATTTCCCCCGCCACCTCCATCTGGGTGCGGCCCTCGAAGAAGCGCAGGCGCAGGATCTTTTTTTCCCGCTCATTCAGCTTCCGCATGGCCTCCTTGATGGCGATGCTTTCCAGCCATTGCTCGTCCTGGTGCTTATCATCCTTCACCTGATCCATGATATAGATGGCGTCGCCGCCGTCGTTATAGACGGGCTCAAAGAGGGAAATGGGGTCCTGGATCGCTTCCAGGGCGAATACCACGTCCTCCCGGGGCAAGCCCAATTCCTTCGCCATTTCCTCCACGGTAGGCTCCCGGTTCAGCTGCATCACCAGCCGATCCCGGGCCTGCAGGGCTTTATAGGCCGTATCCCTAAGGGAACGGCTGACCCGGATGGGGTTGTTGTCCCGAAGGTACCTCCGAATCTCCCCGATGATCATGGGCACCGCATAGGTGGAAAAGCGCACGTTCTGGCTCACGTCAAAATTATCCAGCGCCTTGATGAGGCCGATGCAGCCCACCTGAAACAGGTCGTCCGCGTTTTCCCCCCGGTTATTGAACCGCTGCACCACGCTGAGCACCAGCCGCAGATTCCCCCGGATGAATTCTTCTCTCGCAGCGCGGTCCCCGCCGTGCACCAGGGGAAACAGCTCGCGCATACGTTCATTGGTGAGTACGGGCAGCGTCGCGGTATCCACGCCGCAGATTTCCACTTTGCTGTTCGCCATACTGCCACCTCCGTCAACAGCAGTATGGCACCGCAAAGAGGGGGTTATGCAGCGCCGAAAAGCGAAACTTTTCCCGAAAAAGCGTGGATTTTGAGCGTTAAAAAAGAATATTTGCCCTTTGTATTCCGAAGCTTTGGGTATATCCTGAAGATGAAATGATTCCGATATACGGTTCACCGCCGGAGGAAAAACGCCCCGGCCTCCTTAGGGAGGGTTCGCACTGCCCGAAAAGAACTGATTCTGAGAGTTTTTTCGTCAGGCAGGGCGCATTCCCGCAGGGCTACTTTCGGCATTTCAAGGAAATGCAACGCAGTATAACGGAAAAGCATTCAGCCTTTGAGGGGAGGGGTGAACACCGCCCAGCGCTCTGCGAGCGCATCGGTCCCGGCGGCGCCAAGACGGCCCTGATCCGCTCATTCTTTCTTCCCGAATCCGTTGAACCAGACCCGATCCGATACCGGCTTTTTGACCGGCGGGCGGGGCGCGTCCGCCGCTTTGCCAATGGGCAGGAAGCAAACCAGCTCATACCCCTCCGGCACGCCTAAAATACGGGCCATCTGATCGCCGATGCGATCGGCGTCGGTGATATGGCCTTCGTACCAGCAGCTTTCATACCCCAGCGCCACGGCAGCCAGGAGCATGTTTTGGATAGCGGCGGCGTAATCCTGGGTGGAAAAGCACCGATCCCGGTAGGCGATGATGCGCCGGGAAAGCACGCAGATCATGGCGGGGGCGGTTTCCCCGGCGGCGGGGCGGATCACCGCATGCAGCCTTTGCAGCGTTTCCGGGTCATCCACGGCGATAAAAGAAGCGGTCTGCTTATTGCAGCCGGATGGCGCTGCGCAGCCCGCCTCCAGGATGGTTTTCAGATCCTCCCGGGGCACGGGATCGGGCAGATATGTGCCCCGATAGCTGTGGCGGGCAAAGATGGCTTCCAACGCGGTCATAACGATCCCTCCTTTATCCTCTGGGAGCATTATACCGAAGGGCCCAGGCCCGCGTCAAGAAAAGAGGCCTTGATATTTTCATTCTGTTGGTCGTATAATAGATAGGAAATTCGGAAGATAACGAGGTGGCCTATGATCGATATTCGGGATTATCAGGGCAAGCGGGTGCACATGATCGGCATTGGGGGCAGCAGCATGAGCGGCCTGGCGGAAATGCTGCTCAAGGAAGGCTACGCCGTCACCGGCTCGGACAACGCCAATTCCCACGCGGTGGAGCGTCTGCGGGGCCTGGGCATTCCCGTATCCGTGGGCCACGCGGCGGAAAACGCGGCGGGGGCCGATCTTCTGGTCTATTCCGCCGCCATCGGTTCGGATAACCCGGAAAGGGTGGAGGCCCGGCGTCTGGGCATCCCTGAAATGGAGCGCAGCACGCTGCTGGGGCAGCTGATGCAGGGGCATAAGGAAGCCGTCTGCGTCTGCGGCACCCACGGAAAGACCACCACCTCCTCCATGATCGCAGAGATCCTTCTGGAATGCGGCCTGGACCCCACCGTGCACATCGGCGGGCGGCTGGACGCCCTGGGCGGCGGCAGCCGCATCGGGAAAAAGGATGTGTTCGTGGCGGAGGCCTGCGAGTTCCACGGCAGCTTCCTGGAAATGCGGCCCACGGTGGCGGTGGTGCTGAACATCCAGGAGGACCATCTGGATTGGTATAAGGATATCGACCATATCGAGGCTGCCTTCGGGGATTTCCTTTCCCTGCTGCCGGATACCGGCCTGGCCCTGGGCTGGGGAGAAGACGAAAGGATCAGGCGGCAGTTTGCCAAGCTAACATGCGAAAAACGCACCTTCGGCATGGATGCAAAGAACGATTATTACCCTGCCGATCTAAGCTATTCCGAGCTGGGGTGCCCTAAGTACGATGTGATGTACAGAGGGGAAAAGCTGGCCCGGGTGGAGCTCAGGGTGGCGGGGACGTTCAACGTCTTAAACTCCCTGGCGGCCTTTGCCGCCGCCCACGCCCTGGGGGTGGAGGCGGATCAGATCGCGGCATCCCTGCGCCGCTTTGCCGGGGTGCATCGCCGGTTCGAGCTCACCGGCATCATCGACGGGGTGAAAATGTATCACGATTACGGGCACAACCCCGCGGAAATGGCGGCGGCCCTGTCCGTCGCCGCCATGCAGCACGCCCATCAGGTGTGGGCCGTGATGCAGCCCCACACATACAGCCGGGTAAAAGGCCTGTTCCAGGATTATCTGACCTGCACCCGGGCCGCCGATCATACCCTGGTGACGGATATTTACGCCGCCCGGGAAAAGGACCCGGGAGACATCAAGGCCGAAATGATCGTGGAGGGCATGCGGATAAACGGCATCGACGCCGTGCATACTCCCACCTTCGACGATACGGAAAAATATCTTCGTGCCCACTGGCACCCCGGCGACCTGGTGCTCACCATGGGCTGCGGGAATATTAACCTGCTCAACGAGCAGATGCAGCTTCACGGGGATACGAAGTAGCCCGCCCGGCTGCAGCCCTTTCGACTTTTATCCGCAGGACCGGGTCTCCCGGTCCGAGGAGCAGTCAGGATGACTGCTTCCGATATCAATTTGC
>CAJOPV010000078.1 GCA_905236495.1 uncultured Christensenellaceae bacterium | reverse complement strand
CTGCCATTCACGGCAGCCAATGAAAAATTGCGTGAAGGTTGCTGGATACTCGTTGATGTGATATACTTGCCTTGAATCAACAAATCGTAATTTGATGAGGTGGAATAATGAAAAAAACGGATGAACTGGTAAGAATACTTGCTACGGATATTGAAAACAAAAATATTCTTGAGGTTGGGTGTGGAGCAGCAGGTTTTTCCGTTTCCGCAGCGCGGATCGCCCATCGTGTTGATTGTATTGATCTTGATGATAGTAGACTGAATGAGCAAGCCAAACAAAGCAGCATCCACTTTCAAATAATGGACGCCTCTGAAATGTCATTTCCAGATAATGCGTTTGATACGATATTCATTTACAACGCCTTTTCTCATATTCAGTCGCAATGGAATATGATTGAGAAAGAATGTAAGAGGGTCTTGAAAACAACTGGAAAGATATACATTGTTGGAACATGGAAGTTAGATACAAATCTGATGAAAGATATATTTGGCAATCATGCTGTCCAGTATGGCAGTTTCTTAGTTGTAAAGATGATGAAATAAACAACTTCCAGTTTGTCAAAATGAAGTGCGCACTTACTCACCACCTTACAAATGGCGAAAAGTGCGTCTTTCATTGTTCCTCGAATAAGATGAAGATTCACCCTTGACGGCACAAATCTTATTATCAAAATAGACAGAAGGAAATGCTTGATTTGATTCCTTCTCATTACCAACCGGCTTTCTCGGAAGGGGGCCTGGGGGAAACCGCTCTTTGGTCTCCAAAGTGCGGTTTCCCCCGGCGATGCCGTTTATTCAGATGGCTGCGGCGGCAGCTCTTCCACCCCGCTGCCGTCCCGGCGCATGGAGAACTGATCCATGGGGTATCGCTTCAGATTTTCCAGGATCTTTCTTTCGTCCGCCCGGGCCAGCAGATCGGTGCGGGCTTTCAGCACCAGCGCCTCCGCCTGGTGCTTGGAGGGGCCGCCCACGCAGCCGCCGGGGCAGATCATGCCCTCCACAAAATCCGTATCCAGCTTGCCCGCCTTCAGGAGCAGCATGGCCTTTTTGCATTCTTCGCCTCCGGCGCAGGCCGTCAGGCGAATGGAGGAGGTATCCTCGCCCATTTCCCGCATCACTTCCATTACAGCGCTTGCCACGCCGCCGCTGCCCGCAAAGCGCTTGCCGAACAGGGACGCTTCCTGGTAGTCCTCCTCCGCCGGGGTGATCTCGATCCCCCTGGAATCCAGCAGGGCCACGATTTCGCCGTAGGTGAGGGCGAAATCCGGCGTATCCTGAATCATTTCGTTCAGCGTTTCGCCTTTCTTGGCGATGCAGGGGCCGATGAACACCGTGACGCAGTCCGGGTCCCGGGATTTGAGATAGCGGCTCACCGCCACCATGGGGGATACCGTGGCGGATTTATTGTTTTCATACAGCTCCGGGAAGCCGTGGCGCAGCATGGAAATAAAGGCGGGGCAGCAGGAGGTGGTCATGATCCTTCCCGCTTTCCGGGCCTCGATCCATTCCATGGCCTCATAAGCGGCGGTCATATCTCCGCCCAGGCCCACCTCCACCATGTCCGCAAAGCCCGCTTTTTTGAGAGCGCTGCGGATGGCAGCCATGCCGATCTCCTTGCCGAACTGGCCCTCCGTCGCCGGGGCGCACATGGCGATCACCCGTTTTCCGCTTTGGATGGCCCGGATCACGTCCACCGCGTAGATTTTGCTGCCGATGGCGCCGAAGGGGCAGCTGTGGATGCAGTGCCCGCAGTGGATGCACTTGCTTTCGTCGATCTGGCAGATGCCGGCCTCGTCATAGAAAATTGCGCCTACCGGGCAGGCCTTCTTGCAGGGGCGCTCCTGATGGATGATGGCCCCGAAGGGGCAGCTCTTGGCGCACAGGCCGCAGGACTTGCACTTGGTCGGGTCGATGCGCATTTTATCCACCCCGGGGGTGATGGCCCCGAATTTGCAGGAATTGAGGCACGCCTTTCCCAGGCAGAACCGGCAAATATCCGAAACGAAATAATCCTGGATGGGGCAGTCGTCGCAGGCGGCGGAAATGACAGCCACCACGTTTTTCGTGGGCTTTCCCGGCTCCGGGCTTTGGCCCGCAGCCAGGCGGATGCGGCCCCGGACGATCTCCCGCTCCTTATACACGCAGCAGCGGTACTGGGGCTTGGGCCCCGGGCTGACCTGATAGACGATCTTTTCCGTTTCCTCCTGGGTCAGCCGATCCTCCCAGGCCAGGCGGCATACCTCCCGCAGGATAAAATGCTTCAGCTCCACGATGCCCTTGTCGTTGGTAATCATAGGGTTCCTCTTTCTGCGTCCTGTCAATTCCCCGCCGCCCTGGTGGCCCCTGGAAGGGAGATCTCCGCGGCGTGCAGGCACAAAGGAAGGCAAATAATGATTGAGGTGAACGTATTTTTATGATATGATAGTTTCCGATGAATGTCAACGGGTTTTTCCCAGGCCCGGGCGCTGATCCCGCCGGGCTTTGCTCCCGTTCCCGCGGAGCAGGCGGAAACGCGGATCGAGGCGGAACAGGAGGCGATTCCGAAAGCATGAAGAAAAGCAAAACGGGCAGGATGGCTTTGCCGGAAACCGGGCGGCTGATCTTTGCGGAGCTGACCCCGGATATGGCCCGGGCGGTGCATGAAAATTCCCTGGACGCGGAGAACCGCCGCTTCGTGCCCGACGAGGTATTTGAAACGGAGGAAGCGGCGGCGGAAACCATCGCGTACCTGATGGATCAGTACGAAAGCGCCGACGGCCCCCTGGTGTATCCCCTGCTTTTGCGAAACGGCGCCAACATCGGCTATGTGCAGGCCGTGCCGATGGAGGATAACGATTGGGAAATCGGCTATCACATCGGCGGAAAATACACCCGGCAGGGCTATGCCACCGAAGCGGTGACCGCCTTTTTGCCTGCGGTGATGGCCCATCTGGGCCTCCAAAGGATCATCGGCATCTGCGTCAGGGACAATATCGCCTCCCGCCGGGTAATGGAAAAATGCGGCTTTGCCCTGCAATTTGAGGGCGTGGGCAGCTATCAGGGGGAGCAGCGGCAAATCTGCCGCTACGTTTACTCCCCGAGCCCCGAAAAAGGAAAGATCATCGCCGCCTGCGGCAACGACTGCGCCGCCTGCCCCCGCTATACGGCGCCGCCTTATGAAAAAACGGAGGAGCAGCTGAAGCGCACCGCGGAGCTGTGGAGGAAGATCGGGTATCGGGATCGGGTGGTCTCCGTTCAGGAGATCGCCTGCACCGGCTGCCGGGCCGAAAACGACTGCCGGTATCAGGCGGTGGGATGCGCAGGGGAAAAGGGGCTGCCCCACTGCGGGGCGTGCCCGGATTACCCCTGCGAACGGATGGAAACTTGCTTCCGGGTGACCCGCTCCTTTGAGGAGGCATGCAGGGCCTGCTGCACCCCGGAGGAATTCGCCCAGATCAGCCGGGCCTTTTTTGAAAAGGAACAGAATTTGAGGACAGGCAGGGAGCGCCAGCCATGAAGGAACAGATGCGGCAATTAAAGGAGCAGATCATCCATTCGGATGCCGTGATGATCGGCGCGGGGGCGGGGCTTTCCACTGCGGCGGGGTTTCAGTATGCCGGGGAACGGTTCCGCCGCTTTTTCGGGGATTTCGGGGATAGGTACGGCTTTTCTGATATGTATTCCGGGGGCTTTTATCCCTATGAAACAAAGGAGGAGTTCTGGGCCTACTGGAGCCGGTATATCTGGGTGAATCGGTATATGGACCCGCCCTCCGGCCTGTATGAGGAGCTTTTCCGAGTGGTGAAGGGCAAGGATTATTTCGTGCTCACCACCAACGTGGATCATTGCTTCCAGAAGGCGGGGTTTGATAAAAAGCGGCTGTTTTATACGCAAGGGGATTACGGCCTGTTCCAATGCACCAAGCCCTGCTGCCGGAAGACCTGGGATAACGAGGGGACGGTGAGGGCTATGGTGCTGTCCCAGGGCTATGAGATCGGGAAGGGAAACGAACTGAGGCTGCCTCCGGGAAAAACGGCGGCAATGACCGTGCCGTCGGCCTTGCTGCCCAGGTGTCCCAACTGCGGACGGCCCCTGACGATGAACCTTCGATCCGACGATAAGTTCGTGGAGGATGCCGGCTGGCAGCAGGCGGCGGCGGAATATGAGGCCTTCGTCACGGCCCATGGGAAGCAGCGGGTGATCTATCTGGAGATCGGGGTGGGGTATAACACCCCCGGCATCGTGAAGTATAATTTTTGGCAGCAGGTCTATCAGAATGAACGGGCCCTGTACGTCTGCCTGAATCTGGAGCCCGCCCCCGTACCCAAGGAAATTCAGGCTCGCTCCCTCGTCCTTTCGGGGGATTCGGCGGCCCTGATCCGGCAGCTGATCCCATAAAGAAAGGCCTTTATACAGTTCATATGCAAGAAATGGTTTTGTTTTTTCCAATATCAGGCATTGTATCCAATGGGAAGCCGTGGTAGAATAAGACCGACGCGGGAGAGCCGCGTGCACCATTTTAAGCTGCGCAGCAACCGTGCGCGAAAGGAAGAGAACTATGAAGAAGGTCATTTGCAAAGTGGAATACGATACCGAAAACGCCGAACTGATCCAGAAGAAGGTCTTTGGCGCCTTCGGCGATCCCGCGGGCTATGAGGAGATCCTCTTTAAGACCCAGGACGGCAAGCTGTTCCTGTACGGCAACGGCGGCGCGGAATCCCCCTACGCGGAGGAAACCATCAAGCGCATGTCCGCCGCCAAGGCCGAAGAATGGCAGAAGGCGTAAGCCCACCAGGCAAAAACAGCCTCGGGATTTTCTCCCGGGGCTGTTTTTCATTTTATATTTGATCTTCTGTTTCCTCCGGGAGCTTGTCAAATCGCTGCGGCACAGCCGATCCCGGGCGGCCCATACGTTATCGTCGGCGAAAAGCCTCTCGGCGCCATCCCCGCCGGATGCCGCGGGAAACTCATTTCAACCGCTTATACAGATACAGCACCAGATCATCGTCGTTGGTATAAACGGTGTCGTAGGGGGTGACGGGCTTGCCGTTGTACCATACGCCGGAGCCGTCGGGGATATAGCCCCGCTTCACGTACATCCGCTGGGCGGCGCCGTAGCCGTTGTGCAGGCCTACCGACAGGAAGACCGTGTCCGCGTACCGGGCGGCGACGGCCTCCGCCGCGTCCATGAGCTTTTCGCCAATGCCCTGCCGCTGGTATGCCTGCAGCACGCCCAAATCCACGATCTCAGCCCAGCCCCGGCCTGTCAGGGGCCCGTCCAGGCCGCCCCAATACACGTTCACGTATCCCGCCGGGCTGCCCCGGTATTCCGCCGTTAGAAGCACGGCCCGGCCCGCCTCCCGGCAGCGCAGATGCTCCTCATATTTTTCTGTCGTGGCGTGCCAGCCCTGGGCGATCTCCGCCGCCGTGAAGCGGGGCCCGTCCGCCGGCGCCCTGTCCCGGATCAGGAGGCGGTCATCCTGATAATAAATCTCGTTACTGCCCATTGATGTACCTGCAGGCTGCCAGGGCGGCGGCGGAGCCGTCCGCCGCGGCGGTGGTGAGCTGGCGCACCGTTTTGCTGCGGCAGTCTCCCGCCACGAAAACGCCGGGGGTGCGGGTCAGGCAGCTTTCGCCGCTGTCAAAGTATCCCCAGGGGTTCAGATCAGCCAGGCCGGAAAAAGGCCCGTTTTCGGGGATCAGCCCGATGGCGACGAACAGGCCGTCGCAGGGAAGCGAAGCCGCCTCTCCCGTTTCCGTATCCTCCACCCGGATGCCGCACAGGGAAGCGCCGTCCTTGAGCAGCTCCAGAATCTTTCGATTCGTCAAAAGCTTCACGTTGGGGCGGCTGAACAGGATCTCCTGCAGCCTTTCTTCCCCGGTGCAATGGGCCAGGTCCTGCACCACGGTGACGGACCGGCACTTATCCGAAAGCAGCAGCGCTTCCTGCAGGGCGGAATTGCCGCCCCCGGCGACGCATACGTCCTTCCCGGTGTAAAAATCCCCGTCGCATACCGCGCAGAAGGAAATGCCCTCGCCAACCAGCTCCTCTTCCCCCGGCAGGCCCAGCATCCTGTGCCTGACCCCTGTGGCGATGATCACCGCCCTGCCGTCAAATCGGCTGCCTTCCTCCGTCAGAACGGTTTTGTGATCGCCGTGGTCCTCCACGCCCGTCACCGTCTCCAGTTCGATTTCCGCGCCCTGGGCCAGGATCTGCTCCAGCATCCGATCGGCAAACTCGTTGCCGCTCATTTGCATCGTGCCCGGGTAGTTCTCTACCTTCGGGGAATGGGTGATCTGGCCCCCGAAGCCGTTCTTTTCGATCACCAGCGCGCTTTTTCCGTTCCGCAGGGCGTACAGCGCCGCCGTCATGCCCGCCGGCCCGCCGCCGATCACGATGATGTCATGCATAGGCTTTCCTCCTTTGTCTGAAAGGGAACGCCGGGGGCTTCTTCAGCCTCCGAACCCCTGAACCAGGGGGATGATCCCCCTGGATCCACATTTTGATGTGGAGTATGCCGCTCCCGGACAGCCGGCAAAGCTGGCTCCGGCGCGCAAAGCGCACCGGAAAACGAGAAAAACCGCAGGAGAAACAAGTTTTCTCCTGCGGTTTTTCTTCGTTTTCCCTTGCCCAGGAGCTTTCTTGCGTAAGCCTCCCGTATCTGGCGCACACCGTTTGGTTTATCTTTTGCCTGTTCGCCAGCCGGGATGCAAGGGAGTTCCTTCCTTGCTGCCTTCGTCAATTCTTTTTCATCAGCCATCCCTTGATATCGCTGACGCCGCGGTACTTTTCGTAGCCGTTATCGCCTACCAGCACCAGGGTGGGGGCCTGCTTGACCTCGTACTTGCTCACCAGTTCCTTTTCCTCGTTGGCGTTCAGGGCCTGGTAGCGGATGCCGGCCCGATCCAGCAGGGCCATGGCGGCCTTGCAGTTGGGGCAGGTGGGGGTCTTAAAGAGGAGCACGTTTTCCGTCCGCTCGGCGGGAACGTCCCGGGCGATGATGGGCTCCACAGGCGCGCAGCAGCCGGGTTCCCGGGCCGCTTCCAGGGCGGCGTCCATGACAGCGGGGCGGGGGCCCTGGTGGGTGAGGGTGGAATGCCCGATATCATACACCCGGCGGTCCTTGAATTCCTGGGCCTTGCCGTCGTTCCAGTTCTGCACCGGGCGATAGTAGCCGGTGATGCGGCTGTAGACCTCGGTCT
>CAJOPV010000077.1 GCA_905236495.1 uncultured Christensenellaceae bacterium | reverse complement strand
CGCTGATGTAGCTCAGTCGGTAGAGCGCATCCTTGGTAAGGATGAGGTCGCCGGTTCAAATCCGGCCATCAGCTCCAGAAAAACCTGTCGGATCCGGCAGGTTTTTTTGCATGCCCTTCCAGCGCAGCGCAAAACGCCCCTGCCGCAGTTTCGGCAGAGGCGTTTCACTATAAAAAGCAGCGTCAGGTGCCAATACCCATCCCTTCCCGCTGGATAGGACGGAAGCTTCAGGATAGCACAGAATGACAGCGGTATTGCTCCCATCTTTGGCAGGATACAGGCGACGATACGGATGCGGTCATCACTCCCCGCCAGAGGAGGACGAGAAGCTGAAGGAAGAGGAGGCGGCCCGATCCCGCATCATATGCTGCAAGGTCACCAGGATGGAAACGACGGCTTCCTCTTTCTCCGGCTGGTAGATATCGACGCAGTATTTATCGTGGAGGGAGAGCATTTTCTGTCCGATAACGGCGATGATAGCGCCGCTTTGATCGTAGAGCTGAAAATTCATGCCGATGATATTGCCCCGCAGCTGCCAGCCCAGGCCCTCGATGTTGGTGATATCTTTGAAGATGTGGAACAGTTCGTTGGAAAGCTCAAATTGAGTGCCGTCCTCCAGGGTGACGTAGTGGCGCTCGTGGAGCGTGAACAGCTTCCTTTCGATGTGAGAGACGCGCCTCCCGTCAGCGGTGAATACATCCGTCTTATCGTGGAGGGAAAGCACCTTGGACCGGGCCTGATAGACGATCTGCTCGCGGTCATCGGTAATATCCGTGTGCTGATGCAGGGACAATACCTTGGACGACGTAAACAGGGACCGTACCGGCTCCCCAAACTCCTCCACGTTATTCACGTTTGCCTGTTCCCCCGCCTCCCTGAAGCGATGATGCTTTGAAAACACGCCCATATCCGTTTCCTCCTTTTATTGTGCGTCATAGGTCTGATAGATCTGTGCCAGTCCGCCGTGGGAAGTTTCCCGGTATTTTTCGTTCATATCCCTGCCGGTGCGGTACATGGTCGCCACCACCTCGTCAAAGGATATTTTCCTGGTGGAATACAGGAAGCGGGACAGGTTCACGGAGCTGATGGCCCGCATGGCGGCGACGGCGTTGCGCTCGATGCAGGGGATCTGCACCAGGCCCTTCACCGGGTCGCAGGTCAGGCCCAGATTGTGCTCCATGGCGATCTCCGCCGCGTACTCGATCTGATCGATGTTCAGGCCATACAGGGAGGCCAGGGCTCCCGCCGTCATGGAGCAAGCGCTGCCGATCTCCGCCTGGCAGCCGCATTCCGCCCCGGAAATGCTGGCGTTGGTGCGGATCACATTGCCGATGAGGGCCGCCACCGCCAGGGCGTCCAATATTTCCTGTTCGGGGAAGCCCCGGTCGCTGTGCATGTAGTACATCACCGCCGGCAGCACCCCGCAGCTGCCGCAGGTAGGGGCCGTGACGACGATGTTCTCATCGGCGTTTTCCTCGCTGACGGCATAGGCGTAGGCGGCGATGACCCGGTTCATCGTCACGTCGGCGCTTTCGTTGTAGCACCGCTTTTCATACAGCGTTTTGGCCTTCCGGGAGACGCCCAGGCCCCCGGGCAGCACGCCCTCGGCCTGCAAGCCCCGATGAATGGCATCCTGCATAGCCTGCCAGGCGGCGCGAAGGGAATCATCCAGCCCCGCTCCTTCCATCTCCCGTATGAACCGGGTCAGGCTGATGCCCTTTCCCCGGCAGATTTCCAGGATTTCGGAAAAGTTTTTCTGGGGATAAACCTCCCTCTCCTCCGCCGATTCCTCGTTTTCAATGCGGATGGCGCCGCCGCCCACGCTGAATATGCGGCAGCTGCCTACCGTTTGCCCGTTTTGCAGGGCCTCAAACAGCATGGTGTTGGGGTGGGGCAGGTCCTTTTTCTCCCGATCGAAGATCACCTGGGCCCCGGGCAGGCCGGAACGGATGGCCTTGCCGGTGCCGTGGCCCTCCCCCGTAAAGGCCAGGGAGCCGTACAGCGTCACCCGATACTCCTCCGCCCCGGGGTACCGTTCCCCGAACACCTGGGCGGCGTGATACGGCCCTACCGTGTGGGAGCTGGAGGGCCCGTTGCCGATTTTATAGATGCTTTTGACGCTCTTCATGCCGCGCCCCCTTCATCGCCGCATTGGGTTTTCATTCAGCTCAGATGCTTCTGCAGCGTCCGCCGGACGGCCCCGGGGCCTTCGATTTCCTCCAGGAAATACCCTTCGATCCTTTGTCCCAGGGAGGTGGCGGTCAGGTCGGAGCCAAAAATCATGGGGTTTGCCAGAATGGGCCGCAGCTTGTCCCCCGCCGTTTGGGGATTCCCCAGTTGGATGCCCGAAAGCCGGGCCCGCAGTTCCTCCAGCAGCGGATCGCTGGATAAGGCCATCTCCTTTCCATTGTCATCCACCCCGATCAGGTAACGCAGCCACCCGGCGATGGCAAGGGGCAGCGCCACCAGCCCCTCCAGGGGCCTCCCTTCGGCGATATAGCTTTTGATCGTTTCCCCAAAGCGGATGCCCACCTTCTGGGAGGTATCGGTAGCGATGCGCTGAGGCGCGTCGGGCATGAAGGGATTGGGCAGCCGCTGCTCCACCACCTCGTCGATAAAGGCCCGGGGGCTCACGATGCCGGGGTCCGTCACCACGGGCAGCCCTTCTATATACCCCAGGCGGCGCACCAGGCGCACCAAATCTTCATCCTTCATTTCCTCGCAGATCAGCGTATAACCCAGCAGGCAGCCATACACCGCCAGGGCGGTATGCAGGGGATTCAGGCAGGTAGTCACCTTCATCCGCTCGGTCTTATTCACCGTATCCCGATCGGTGAAATACACCCCCGCCTTTTCCAGCGCCGGGCGGCCATTGGGGAACAGATCCTCCACCACCAGGTACTGGGGCTTTTCGGCGTTGACGAAGGGGGCCACGAAGGTGCCCCGGGGGGTCTGGATGGGGGCCATCTTCTCAATGCCCGCCTCGGTCAGCATCCGCTGCACCTCCGGGGCGGGCCGGGGGGTGATCTTATCGATCATGCTCCAGGGGAAGGAAACCTGCTTTTCATCCGAAAGCCAATCCACAAAGCCCTGGCTGACGCAGCCCTCTTTCTGCCAGGCCCGGGCCACCTCCAGAATGCTGCTTTGCAGCTTTTCCCCGTTATGGCTGCAATTATCCATGCTCACCACCGCCAGAGGAGCTTTGCCCCTTTCATAGCGGTGATATAAAAGGCTCGTCACGATGGTCATGGCGTGGCGGGGCGCGGCGGGGCCCATTTTCAGGTCCTCCCTCACCACCGGCAGATAATCGCCGTTCATCTGCCGCAGGGCATAGCCCTTTTCGGTGATGGTGAAGCTCACCATCTGCAGCGAAGGGGCGGCAAAGATTTCCCGCAGCCGGGCGTAATCCTTTTCTTCTTCAGGCTTTGCCACCAGCGCCTCGGATACGGAGGCGATGATCTCTTTGTCGATGGTGGCGTCGGCGTTCAGCGTCACGTTCATCGTCAGGTTATCGTAGCCGCCGTAGATCAGGCGGATGTTGTCCACGTCGAAGGTGTCCGCAGCGATAATGCCGCGGTCCGCATCCCCGCTGTTCAGCAGCCGCTGCTGCAGGGCGGCGATGAAGGCCCTGAATATATTGCCCGCCCCAAAATGGACCCAGATAGGGGCTTTGCCGGTGTTTTCCGCCATGGCCTCCACGCCGAACTTCGGCAGCCGTACCCCCACCTTTTCCCATCCTTCGCCGTCCCGCAGGGATGCAAGATTCATGATCATGCCGCTGTCCTTCCTTCCCGTTTTCTGTCGTTTTTATACCATAACGCTCGGCGTGCGCCCATTCGGGGCCCGCCGAGACGGAGAATTGGCCTTAAGCCAATTTCCTCGTTATTATACCATGGCGAAGGCCTGATAGCAAATCATTTTTCCCGGATGCGGGCCGGTTCGGGGCGCTCTGCCTGCTGCTCCATGACCCAATACCCCTGATGATACCGATAGCCGGGCAGGGCCGCCGGCGGGCGCTGAGGCGTGCCGGGCACGGCGTAGGCGATCCGCGCCACCCGGTCGTTCCTGATGTACCTGCCCAGGGCGCAGTAAGCGCGCCCCGGCAGAGGCGACGGCACGCGAACGAACCGCCACCCCGGGATGTAAAAGGGAGCGAAGGGCGGCAGCGCCTCAAAATACTCCCGAAGCTCCTCCCTTCCCTTGGGCCAGATCAGCTCCGGCAGCTCCGTCACGGCCTTTTCCCCGGAGGGCGGGCGCAGCGCATAGGGCTCCGGGGCGGGCTGGTTTGCAGGCGGTTCTGTTGGTTTTTCAGGCTGAGGCTTTTCCTTTGGCGCGGCCTTTTTGGGCGTTCTTTTTAACGCCGCGCAGGCCCTGAGATAAGTTTCCTCCGGGCTGGCCCCCGGCTCCCACGCATAAACTTCTCCGTCGCAGGCAAGGAACAGCGTGCCTTCCTCCGGCCCCGTCAGGCTGACGCCGCCCCCCTCTCCGATCCGCCCCGCTTGGCACAGCCGAACGCCGCCGCTGTCCATGACGTAGAGCGCGGCGTCCTTTCCCGGGGGCAGGCCCCCCAGCACCAGCTTTCGTCCTTCTTCGCTTTGCCTCGCATGCCCCCAGGCGCCCTTCCTGCCCCGCATCAATTGATCCGCCATTTTTCCGCCCCCTTTCTTTTCATCCTATGCCCTCCGGCCTTGCTCCCATGCTTGCGCCCCGGGGCTTTTTCCTGTATAATGGCAGGGAAATCTCTCCCTGGAAGGAGCCGCCTTATGCACATCCTCATTACCAACGACGACGGCATCGGGTCCCGGGGCCTGAAGGCCCTGGCGGACGCCGCTCTGCGGCGGGGCCACCGGGTCACCGTCAGCGCCCCTGTCAGCCAGTGCAGCGCCAACAGCCAGCATATCACCCTCACAAAGCCCCTGCTGGTGCATGAAACGCCCTGGGAAGGGGCCCGGGCTTTTGCCATCGAGGGCACCCCCACCGATTGCGTGCGCACCGTGCCCAATCTGATCGAGGAGCCCATCGATTTTTGCCTGTCCGGCATCAACAACGGGGAAAACACCGGCAGCGCCGTCTATTACAGCGGCACCGTAGCCGCCGCCCGGGAGGCCGCCATGCTGTATATCCCCGCCATGGCGGTATCCATCATGCGCTTTGCCGAATCGGATATGCTGAATCATCTGGCAAACGTGGCGGTAGCGCTGGCGGAGCGCTTTTCTTCGGTGCCCCTGCCCCGGTTCACCCTCATCAATATCAACGCCCCCGCCATTCCCCCTTCCGATCTCAAGCCCCTGCGGGTGTGCCCCCTGAGCCAGGCTTATTTTCAGGATGGCTATGAGCGCCGGGTCAGCCCCTTAGGCCAGCATTACCTGTGGCTGGCGGCGGACGATACCTCCGGCGTGCCCATGGAGGAGCCGGACCCGGGCAGCGACTACGCCCTGATGCGCGCCGGGCACATCACCTGCACCTTCCTGGGCCCGTTTATGGATCACAACCGGGAATTTGCTCACCTGATCGAGGAAAACGGATATGAACGGTAACGCCTCGGACGTGATCGTGATCGGGGGCGGCGCTGCCGGGATGATGGCGGCGCTGTATGCCGCAGGAAGCGGCGCAAAAACGCTGCTGCTTGAAAAAAATGAAAAGCTTGGCAAAAAGGTGTATATCACCGGCAAAGGCCGCTGCAACGTCACCAACGCCTGCCGGGACACGGAGGAATTCCTCCGGGAGGTGCCCAGGAACCCCCGGTTCCTGTACAGCGCTCTGGGCCTGTTCATGCCGGAGGATATGCTGCGCCTGCTAAGCTCCCTGGGCTGCCCCACCAAGGTGGAGCGGGGCCGCAGGGCCTTTCCCGTATCCGATCACGCCAGCGACGTGACGAAGGCCCTGGAACGGGGCCTCCTGAACGCCGGGGCAAAAGTGCGATTGCACACGGAGGCGGATCATATCCTGGTGGAGGACGGGAAGGTGCGCGGCGCTGTGCTGAAAAATGGCGAAACGCTTCCCTCAAAAGCGGTGATCGTGTGCACCGGCGGGCTCTCCTACCCCTCCACCGGCTCCACGGGGGACGGGCTCCGCTGGGCCCGGGAAACGGGGCATCGGGTGTCAAAGCCCCTCCCCTCCCTGGTGGGCCTTGTGACGAAGGAAGCCTGGCCCCGGGACCTGCAGGGGCTGACGCTGAAAAATATTTGCCTTACCGCCCATGCCTGTGGTAAAATGATTTATTGCGAACAGGGCGAAATGCTCTTTACCCACTTTGGCGTTTCCGGGCCCTTAGCCATCGAATGCTCCGCCCACCTGCCGGAGGACGGCAGGGCGGAGATCGCTTTGAACCTGAAGCCCGGGTTATCCCGGGAGCAATTGGACGCTCGGCTCCAAAGGGAATTGACCGCCGGGGGAAAAAAGCGGCTGGGCACCGTGCTGCAAACGCTTTTGCCCCAGCGGTTCGCGGCCCTTTTCCCCGCCCTCATCGGGGCGGACGGTGCCGCGCCCTGCAGCCAGGTGACGGCCCAGACCCGGGAGAAAATTGTTATGGCCCTGCAGGCGCTGCCCCTCACCGTGATCGGTACCCGCCCCTTGGAGGAGGCCATTATCACCCGGGGCGGCGTGGACGTTCGGGACCTGCGCCCCGGCGCCATGGAAAGCAAATTGATTTCCGGGCTGTATTTTGCCGGGGAGGCCCTGGACGTGGACGCCCACACCGGGGGCTATAACCTGCATATCGCCTGGTGCACCGGCGCGCTGGCGGGCAAAAGCGCGGCGGAAAGCGCGCTTGGAGAGGAAAAATGATCATGGCGGAAAACGTCTTTTTCGCCGTCACGCTAATCTTTTTGGGCGCGGTATTCCTGATCTTCGCCGTGCTGTTCGCGGTGCGGAAGGAAAAGGCCTGCCAGCTCATCGCCGGCTTTAACAGCATGACCAAGCGTCAGCAGCTCCAGTACGATCAGAAGGCTATCGCCAGGGATTACGGGCGGCTGTTTGCCGTCTGGACGATCGGCGCGTTCTTTTTTGCCGGGCTATGCCTGATTTGGGGCTGGATCCCCTTTGGGGCCGCCTTTGCGCTGCTGATAGCCACCACCGTTCCCCATATGCACCTGTGGGCGGAAAACGCCTTCAAAAAGTATAAGATCGTCAAAAAATCGGAAGGATGAACCCGGATGCAGTATATCGTATTGGACCTGGAATGGAACCAGCCCATATCCTATCATTCCCCCGCCTATAAGAGCGTGGGGGGCAAGCTGCTTTTTGAAATGATCCAGATCGGCGCGGTGCGCATCGACGAAAACCTGCGGGTGACGGATTCCTTTTCCCAGCTGATCCAGCCCCAGCATTACCTGCGGCTGCACCCCCGCATCGCCCGGATCACCCACATTACCCAGGAGGAATTGTCCGTGGCCCCCGCCTTCAACGAGGCCGTGGCGGCCTTTGCCGCCTGGTGCGGGGAGGATTACGTGCTGCTCACCTGGGGCTGCGACGATATTTCCGTGCTGAACCAGAACATGACCTTTTTCCAGTGCGATACGAAGCTGAGCAAAATCTATGACGCCCAAAAGTATTTCGGCGACGTGATCGGCTCCTCCAAGGAGCGCAAGGGCTTAAAGGCCGCCATGGAGCAAATGGAGATCAGCCCCGACGAGGAAACCATGCCCTTCCATAACGCCGTCAACGACGCCTATTACACCGCCCTGGTGTTTTTGAAGCTGCCCGATCCCGAAAAGGTGCTGAATTATCCTTTGACGCCCCGGAAGCTGGAGCATCTGGAGCGGAAAAAGAAGGAAAGCACCGCCATCCTGCGGGTGCGCTCCATGAAGGAGGCTTTGAAGAGCGCCGCCGCCCTGAAGCCCCCCTGCCCCATCTGCGGCAAGCGCATGGAGGTGCCGGAGGGGTACGTATTGCAGCGGAACGATCAGTACATGGCCCTGGCGGACTGCCCGGATCACGGATTGGCCTTCGTCAAGCTTTCCTTTGGCAAAAACGACGAGGGCAAGCGGATCATGACCCGTTCCGCCTCCCTGTCCGAGGAGCAAAGCAAGCCCTACGTACATACCAAGCACCTGCAGTGGGCACAGAAAATGGCCCTGCAGGAGAGGGACAACGCCTGAAAGGAAGCGCCCATGAAAATCCGCATTATGAAAAACGAGGCCGAATTCGCTTCCCCGCCTACCGTACGGGAGGCCGTCGCCGCCCTGGCCCCGGACTATCTTTCCTCCGCCCTGGGCTGCTTTTGCGGCGGCGGCGTGATGGAATTGAACCAGCGGGTGACGGAGGACTGCGAATTATACCCCATCACCTTCCAGAATGAAGAGGGCCGCCGGATCTACGAGCGGTCCATCCGCTTTATTCTGCTGCTGGCGGTGCGCCGTGCCCTGCCGGGCATCCGCCTGCGGATCGAGCATTCCATCGGCTACGGATTGTACGCAAGGCTCCTGGAGCGGGATATGACGGCCCAGGATATCCGCGCCCTGCAAGCCGAAATGGAAAAGATCGTTCAGGAAGATTTGCCTTTCGTCAGGGAAACCTGGACCCGGCAGCAGGCCATCGCCTATTTTACCCAGATAGGCTGGGAGGATAAGACCCGGCTGCTTTCCTATCGGCCTTACGATTATTTCAACGTGTATTGCTGCGGCAGCATGGCGGAATACTTTTACGGGGCCATGCTGCCCTCCACCGGGCATGTAAAAGCCTTTAAGCTTCGGCTGCACAAGCCCGGCATGGTGCTGCAGCTGCCCTCCCCCGCCGATCCTACGCGCCCCGCGCCCTTCGTTTCCCGGCCCAAGATCCTTTCCGTTTTCGCCCAAAGCAATCGTTGGTGCAATATCCTGGAAGTGCAGAACTCCGCCGACCTGAATGATATGACCGTCCGGGGCGAGCTGCCCGCTTTCATCCGGGTCAACGAAGCGCTCCACGATCAGTCCATCGGCGAGATCGCCCAGGGCATCGCCCGCCGGGGCGCCCGGGCGGTGTTCGTCGCCGGGCCCTCCTCCAGCGGGAAAACCACCTTCTCCCATCGCCTGTGCATCCACATGCGGGTGCTGGGGCTGCAGCCGGTGCTCATCTCCCTGGATGATTTTTACCGGGATCGGGACGCTTTGCCCTTGGAAAAGGACGGGCTGCCCGATCTGGAGGCTCTGTCCGCCCTGGATGTGCCGCTGCTTCGCGCTTGTCTGCAAGGCCTGCTCGGCGGCGAAACAGTCGCCATGCCCCGTTTCGATTTCAAAATGAGCAAAAGAGCAGCGGAAGGCTATCCCCTGACGCTGGGGGACCGCATCCTGGTGATGGAGGGCATCCACGGCCTGAACCCCGCCCTGCACGAGGGCTTTGATCCCCGCCTCATCGCCAAGGTGTATATCAGCGAACTGACCTGCCTCAACCTGGACCATCACAACCGCATCCGCACCACCGATGCCAGGCTCCTGCGCCGCATCGTCAGGGATCACCAGTTCCGCGCCACGCCGCCGGAGGAGACCCTCGCCATGTGGAACAGCGTGCGCCGGGGAGAGGAAACGTGGATCTTCCCCTATCAGGAAAACGCCGATTTTATGTTCAATTCGGCTTTGCATTACGAGCTCCCCGTGCTCAAGCGCTACGCCTACGACCTGCTCATGGCGATTCCCGAAAGCAGCCCCTATCACCTGGCGGCCCGGCGGCTCATCAAGATCCTGCATTATATCCTCCCCGCTACCGACGAAAGCATGCGGGATATCCCGCCCCTGTCGCTGCTTCGGGAGTTCATCGGCGGCTGCACGCTGTATCCGGACAAGTGAGCAAGGTTTTACGCAGAAGAAACCACGCTTGGAAGGCCGTCGCAAAAACAGCAAGATTTAACAGCAAATAAATGATCGCCTCCCTGCGCACAATAGCCGCGAGGAGGCGATTGCTTTGAAAAAGATTTGGTTGCTCTTGCTGCTGACGGTCCTGTCGGCAGCGCTGCTCACCGGCTGCGCCAGCAGCGCGGACACCCTGCCGTCCCCCAGCCCGGGAACGTCGGAAATGCCGGGAACGCTGTTGCCCGATATGACGGGGGACGGGGCCAGCCCCATGCCGGAATCTTCCGCCGCCCCTGAAAGCGGCATCCGTACGGTGGAGGACGCCAAGCGGGCGGCCCAGGCCATGGAGGAAGCGGTGGAAAAGCTCAGCGAGGTGGATGAAGCCGACGTGGCGATCACCGGGGATACCGCGTTGGTCGGCCTGAAGCTCACCAGCCAGTATCAGGGCCAGATCGACGATCGGCTGAAGAAGATGGTTTTGACCCGGGTGCAGACCGTGGAAAAAGCCATCACCAAGGTAGCCGTCACCGATAACGCAGCCCTGGTGACCGCCATCCGGGCCATGGCGGAGGCCATGGACGGCGCATCCGCCCTGGAGGATCTGAACGATAAGGCGGAGGATATCCTTCGGCAGCTGACGGTCTATTCCGAATGAGGCGCGCATCCTGGGGCCGGGCGCTGCTCTTCGCCGCGCCGCTCACGCTGGCTGCGGGGGCACTGGGCGGCGTGATCGCCGCGTCTGCCGCCCTGGGGCTGTGGCTTGCCGGGATGCGGATGCTGATTCGCCCCGGGACATACCCCAAGCAGCGGCGCTCTCCCCCCAGACGATACGCGCTGGCCTGGGCGTCGGGAAGCCTCGTGATGCTGACGCTGAAAAACGCCGTCCCCCTCCCGGAGGGCCTTCCCTCCTGGGCGGGGACGGTGTTTTTTTCGCTGACAGTCTGCCGTCGGATCGCTGTATTGCCTCTCCCCAGGCGTGCCGGGCGGTGGGCCGGCGGCCTGTGCGCCGGGCTTTTTTTGATGCTGCTTTATCTCTGGTAGGTGATTACTGCCGTGCCCGCCGGGGGCTGATCGGGCAGCTGGGGGTTCAGCGCCTTGATTTCGCTCAGCGGCGTCCTGTAGCGCTTGGCGATATCCCACACGCCTTCCCCCGGCTGCACGTAATACAGGCTGATGCCCTTTTCCTGCGCCGGGGCCGGCGCCGTTTCCGCCTGGGTGATCACCGCCACGGTGCTCTGGCGCACCCCTTCGGCGGATAAGCGGACCTGGCACCGAAATTCCACCCGATCCCCCGTCAGGGCGGATAATTCCACCTCCCCGGCGGTGAGCTGCAAATGATCCTCCGGCCCGGCGGCGGTGGCAAAGGCGGCCCGGAAGGGCGTTTCCGCCTGGGCGGACAGCACCGCGTCGCTGTCGTCGGTGAGGTAGATCAGCGTCAGCTCCATTACGCCCTCCGCCGTCAGCTGCCCGTTTTCGCTGCGGGCGGCGGTGAGGATGGGCCGGACGAAGCCGGAAAGCGCGGTCTTTACCCTGGGCGCGCCTCCCTCCAGGATCATCACCGTCCGCACCGGGGCGTCGCTTTGCTCGTTGACGGTGCCGCTGCGGTATGAGATCGTCTCCGTCTGGGTGCTCACCGCGTCCCCCTGGGTGGTGAACACGTCCCGAAGGATGGTCTCCTCCCCCGTGCCCACGGCGGTGATCTCGGAATATAATTGCACCTCCGCCCGCATCACCCGGCTGCCGTCCTCGTTTTCCTGGCTCAGCACCGCCACGTCCCGCACCTCGCTGCGGGCGGTCAGGGCGTCCCCCAAAGCGCCGCTTAGATTCACCGCCTGCTCAAAGGGCATGGTGTGGCGGGTGTTCACCAGGGGCCGCCCGGGCATATCGGAAGCGTGCCAGGCCTCCAGGCGAATGGTGCCCGTCACGGTGGCCCGCCCGTCCGCGCCGCCCAGAATGTCCTCCACCTGGGCCTGGGCGGCAGCGTATAAAGTTTCTGTGATCTGCAAAACATCGGAAAGGGAAAATTCCTCCCGCAGCAGCGTCTGCCCCTCCCCTTCGCCTACGGTGCGCTCCACCGTCACGGTCTGATCCAGGCGCTGAACGCCGCCTTCCTCCGCCGCGCTTTGGATGCAGTTCACCGTCCGGGGCGCCGCCGCCTCCGCCGTCAGGCTCAGCAGCGCTTTGAGCAGCAGCCGCCCGTTGAACGCCTTGGCGCTGACAGATACCACCTCCGCCCGGGGCCGGATGCGGGCCGCACCCGGCGCGCCGCCGCCATCCTCCACCGTCAGGGCGTGGGCAAAATCCGCCGACGTCTCCAGGGCCCGCACTCGGTCCATATCCCCCTGAGCGTACAGCACATGGAAGATCACCTTGCCGTCCGCCGTGATCCGGCCTCCCGTCCATTCCCCGCCGCTGACCGACGCGGCGGCGTCAGCGTACAGCACCCGGGCCTCCTCCCGAAGGCCGCCGGGCAGCGCCGCCTCCGTTTCCACCGTGATCTGGGACGGCTTGGCGGCGATCACCTGCTCTGTTTCCATATTTTCACGCATCCATTCGATTTCCATTCTGCTCCCTCCCATCGCTCCTAAAAATGCTTATGAAGAGGGGGCTGCAAATATGTGCCCATAAAAATTTCAATTCCGCCGTTTTTCCGCTTGCGTTTTTCCCGCCGTCATGCTATAATTCCATTGTTGCCCGTGGGATTATAGCTCAGTTGGTTAGAGCGCCACGTTGACATCGTGGAGGTCATAGGTTCGAGCCCTACTAATCCCATACGAAAAAGAGTCCCCTTGTGGGGCTCTTTTTCGTATGCTGTTTAAAAGGCTCGAACCTATGACCGACACGATCGTGGAGGGGCCGTATCCCGCCGCCGCCAGTGGCGGATGAAGGCGGGAGGAGGCCCAATGAGGCACAGAGCCCAGCGGCCTGCGCTTGCCGCTGGCCGCTGGGCGACAATGCCGAATTGCGGACATAGGTTCGAGCCCTACTAATCCCACCAAGAAAAAGCCACCCCTTGCGGGTGGTTTTTTTGTAGTTTGTGTGTCAGCGTCTCGAACCTATGATCGGGACGATCGCGGAGGCGTGGAACGGCGCCCCGGCGGGGCATTCGATGCAGGCGAAAGCGAAGCGGAAGCGCGGTGGGCAGGAGAAATTTATGAGCAGTCCACCACTTGCGGAGGAAAGCTCCCCTGCGAACCTGACCGAGCGAAAGGGCTGCGGCCCTTTCATACTGTCCCGGGTTTTTCGGCAGAGTGAAAAGGCCTCCTTATCTCGCGGTTTCACCCCGGGAGGCTTTGCGCTGGTTTTTCTTTTCGTACATCTGGGCGTCGGCGATCTGCACGCATTCATCCAGGGTGCGTTTGTCGCCCCGCTCCAGACGCACCGCGCCGATGCTCAGGCTCAGCTCATAGGGCACGCCGCCTCCGTTCAGGGCATGGACGGCTTCATGGATATCCTGTTGCAGCCGTTTATTTTTGGGGGATGCGATCACCAGGAATTCATCGCCGCCGTAGCGCATGATGAAATCCCTCGGGCCGCAGCTTTCCCGCAGGATGCGGGCGGTCTCGCACAGGGCGGAATCGCCGAATTCATGGCCCAGGCGATCGTTGATGGTCTTCATATCGTTCATGTCGATGAAAAAGACCTGAACGCCGCCCTCCTCCAGCATGAACGCCGTGAAGATCTGATAGCCGAACCGCTTGTACCCGAAACGGTTATACAGCCCCGTCAGCGAATCCCGCACGTAGAGATCATCCAGTACGTTGTTCAGCTGCCGCAGCAGGCATTTTTTCCGCACGTTTTCAATGGCGATCTCCAGAAAGCTGAAAATGCTCTCGTGCAGGTTCATTTTCGCCGCTTCGCTGATGTCGTTCATCGCCAGATAGCCAATGGAATAGGTGTTATAATGCAGGGGATAGAACACGAGGAACCGTTCCCGTTCCATGACCTCCTCCGGCAGCAGCCCCGCCGTGGGGAAGCGCACCTGCCTTTCCTCGCCATCCTCCCATTCCGTAAGCACCATTTCCTCCCCGAAGGTTTCGGAATCGTGCTGCCATTGGGTCTTATCGTAATTATCGTAGTAGTAATCATTGACGCAGAAATACACCTTGTCGCAGCCGAAAACCTGCTTGTTTTTTTCCACGATGCGGGCCAGCTCCTTCAGGTCCGACGCCTCGAACATCTGCTCTGCCATCTGGTTCTGGGCTATGTAGAAGCTGCGCAGGAAGCGGGTCTGATTGAAGTATTGGCTGCGGATGTATTCGGGCCGGGCGGATTCCCGGCACCCGCAGGATTCGGAGCAGACCACCCCGTGGGGCATCACCGTTTCCCGGGGCTCCCGGCCCCGGATCTTGCTCATCAGCGTTTCCATCGCCAGGTAATTCAGCTTTCGGTTATCCCGGCTCACCGTGGACAGCCGGGGGCTGGATAATTCGGCGCTGGCTAAATTATCAAAGCCGGTGATCCGCACGTCCTGCGGGATGCGGTATCCGTTCTTTTCCAGGGCCCCGATCATGCCCAGCGCCATTTCGTCGTTGGCAAACAGGAAAGCGTCGGGCATTTCCCGCCCTTCCGAAAGCCACCTTTCCGCCAGCTTGGCCCCGTCGTCGGTGCGCCAGGTGGCGGGGATCACCTCCAGGGGCGTAATGCCGTGCTTTTCGCAGGCCGCTTGAAAGCCCTCCAGCCGCTGCCTCGCCTCCGGGCAGCCGTTATCCAGGATGCCCGTCACATAAACCAGCCGCTTGGCGTCATGCTCGGTGATCAGATGCTCGGTGATTTCAAACTGGGCCTGCCGATTGTCGATGCCCACCAGGGTGCACCCGGGAATGGGGCAATCCACCGTCACGGCGGGAATGCCCGCCTCTCCGATCCGCCGGGCGATCTCCTCCCGCACGGAGGCAAGCACCACCTGATTGCCCTGCACCAGCACGCCGTCGTACCGGCTCAGGTCCGCCAGGTCAAAGATGGCGTACTCGCTTCTGGAGTTGGGAGTATCCACGTCCTTGCCGAAGCAATCGAACACGCAAAGCTGCACGTCCTCATGCTCCTCTGCGTACTGCTTCAGGCCATGCAGCGTGCTTTCCACCAATTCATAATTCCAGTCCACCGTCAAAAAAGCGATCCGATAGTTCATTTTATCCGCTCCAGCGTGCATTCATCGTTGTTCTATGCAGGCCGCCCGGGAGCCGCCCTTTTGCTACACATTTGATTGTATCATATCAAGCCCGCTTTTCCAACCCCTATGCACACGTTTTGAAGCAAAAAAATGCGCCGCATCCCCACGGATACGGCACATTTTCAAGCGTGTTGCTAATTATTTGTCGTAATTGACGACCTGGGAGAAATCCAGGGCTTTCAGGGACGCGCCGCCGATGAGGCCGCCGTCGATTTCGCTCTGGGCCATCAGGCCTTTCACGTTCTTGGGGTTCATGCTGCCGCCGTACTGGATACGCACCGCGTTGGCGACGGCTTTTCCGTACTTGCGGGCAATGGCCTTGCGGATGACGCCGATGGTCTCGTTGGCCTGCTCGTCGGTGGCGGTGAGGCCGGTGCCGATGGCCCACACGGGCTCATAGGCGATAACGACCTTCTT
>CAJOPV010000076.1 GCA_905236495.1 uncultured Christensenellaceae bacterium | reverse complement strand
CTCGGACCGGGAGACCCGGTCCTGCGGATAAAAGTCGAAAGGGCTGAGGCCCTTTCGAGCTATCCCGGGGTTTATTGATACTCTGAGAGGACGCGCCCGCGTCCTCTTTTTTTGTGTGCATTTTCCCTGGCCCGGCCCTTGACAGGCGGGAGAAATGATCGTATAATGGATGCATAATCATGCAGATATTTGCATGAACAATCACTTCGGAGGAAGAAACCATGGCTTATCTGGTGCTGCAGAACGGCAGGGTGTTCGAGGGCAGGCGCATCGGGGCCCGGGGGGACAGGCTGGGGGAACTGGTATTCACCACCGGGATGGAGGGATACCTGGAGACGCTGACGGACCCCAGCTACTTTGGGCAGATCGTCACCCACACCTTCCCTCTCATCGGCAATTACGGCGTGATCGAGGAGGATTTTGAAGGGCAAAGCGCCCTTTTTGGCTATATCGTGCGGGAAATCTGCGACGCGCCCTCCAATTTTCGCAGCCAGTATGCCCTGAATGCCTATTTGACCGCCCGGGGCATCCCGGGCTTATGCGGCGTGGATACCAGGGAAATCGTGCGCATCACCCGGGAGGAGGGGGTTATGAACGCCCTGATCTGCGATGCGGTGCCCGCCGATCTTTCCGGCATCAAGGCTTTCCGGGTGGAAAACGCCGTTTCCTCCGTCACCTGCGGAGAAAAGCAAACGTACTCCGCGGAGGGGAAGGAGCAATACCGGGTGGCGCTTCTGGATTACGGGGCCAAGCGGAATATCATCCGTTCCCTGCAAAAGCGGGGCTGCGCCGTGACCGTGTGGCCTGCGGATACGAAGGCGGAAGCCGTGCTGGACAGTGACCCGGACGGCGTCATGCTCTCCAACGGCCCCGGGGACCCCAAGGAAAATACGGGCTGCATCGAAGAAATCAGAAAGCTGCTGGGGCAAAAGCCGGTGTTCGGCATCTGCCTGGGCCATCAATTGACCGCCCTGGCCCTGGGGGGCGATACGGTAAAGCTGAAATACGGGCACCGGGGAGGCAACCAGCCGGTGAAGGACCTGGCATCGGGCCGTACCTATGTGACAAGCCAGAATCACGGCTATGCCGTGGTGGCCCGCAGCGTGCAGGACGTAGGGCAGGAAAGCTTTATCAACGCCAACGATCTGAGCTGCGAAGGCATCCGCTATCCTCAGCTGAACTGCTTTACCGTTCAGTTCCACCCGGAGGCCTGCGCCGGGCCCCGGGATACGGGTTTTCTGTTTGATCGGTTCATTGCCATGATGGGAGGGAAAGGCCATGCCTAAGGATATGAGCATTCGCAAGGTGCTGGTGATCGGCTCCGGGCCCATCGTGATCGGGCAGGCGGCGGAATTTGATTACGCCGGGGCCCAGGCCTGCCGGGTGCTGAAGGACGAGGGAATCAACGTGGTGCTGGTAAATTCCAACCCCGCCACCATCATGACCGATCAGCATCTGGCGGACGAAATCTATCTGGAGCCCCTGAACGCCGAAACCGTGCGCCGCATCATCGAAAAGGAGCGCCCGGACGGGCTGCTGGCTGGGCTGGGGGGCCAGACGGCCCTGACCCTCGCCATGCAGCTCAGCCGGGATGGGACGCTGCAAAAATACGGCGTCAGGCTGCTGGGCTCTCCCATCGAGGCCATTGAAAAGGCGGAGGATCGGGAACAGTTTCGGGATACCATGCGCTTGATCGGGCAGCCCTGCGTGCCAAGCGTAATCGCCGAAACCTTGCCGGACGCCCTGGCTGCGGCAGAGGAGATCGGCTATCCCGTCATCGTCAGGCCCGCCTACACCTTGGGAGGCAGCGGCGGGGGCATCGCCCAGACGGAGGATGAAATGCGCATCATCGCCCGGGCGGGGCTGGATGCTTCTCCCATTACCCAGATCCTGGTTGAAAAGTGCATTTCCGGCTGGAAGGAAATCGAATTTGAAACCATGCGGGACGCCCTGGGCAACGTGATCGCCGTATGCTCCATGGAAAATGTGGACCCGGTAGGCGTGCACACCGGGGACAGCGTGGTGGTGGCCCCGGCGCTGACCTTATCGGATAAGGAATACCAGATGCTGCGCACAGCCTCCCTGGAGATGATCGCCGCCATCGGCATCGTGGGGGGCTGCAACTGCCAGTTCGCCCTGAACCCCGATTCCTTTGAATACGCGGTGATCGAGGTG
>CAJOPV010000075.1 GCA_905236495.1 uncultured Christensenellaceae bacterium | reverse complement strand
GCAACCGGTCTGGAAACGCTGCTGGGCTATCTGTTCTTAACCGGCCAGGAAGAACGGCTCAACGAACTATTGCCATATCTGCAAGGGGACGAATGAATCATGCCGGAAAAACATCTGCAAGTGACCTTGCTCGCCCATACCCCGGACCCGGAAAAGACCTGCGCCCTGGCGGCCCGCACCTGCTATTCCGCCCTGGAATATGAGGAGCTGAAAACCCTGGTGGCGGAAAAGGACCAGGGGGCCTTCCTGCGGCGCATCGTGGCCTCCGGGCATCTTTCAGTGCTGGAGCACGCCTCCTTCACCTTCGGCGTATCCGGCGTCAGCCGGGCGCTGCTGGCCCAGGTGACACGGCACCGCATCGCCAGCTTTTCGGTGCAGAGCCAGCGCTACGTTTCCCTGGAACAGGGCTTTGGCTATGTGATCCCGCCCCGGATCAAGGCGCTGGGCCAGGAGGCCGTTGAGGAGTTTGAGCGGGAGATGGCAAAAATGCAGGGCTGGTACGCGGCCTGGCAGGAAAAGCTTGGCGGCAGCGGCGAGGGCAGCAATGAGGACGCCCGGTTCGTGCTGCCCAATGCCTGCGAGACCCATATCACCATGACGATGAACGCCCGGGAGCTATTGCACTTTTTCTCTCTGCGCTGCTGCAACCGGGCCCAGTGGGAGATCCGGGCCATGGCCCGGGAGATGCTCAGGCTTTGCAGGCAGGCAGCCCCGGTGATCTTTGAAAACGCCGGCCCCGGCTGCGTCAGCGGGCCTTGCCCCGAGGGGGCCAAATCCTGCGGGCAGGCCAAGGAAATGCGGGAGCTGTTCCGCAATCTGTGACGAGGAGAAATCAAAATGGCTGCATTTTATAAGGAATTCACCCGGAAAAAAATGACCCGGAAGGACCACCTTCGCTCCGAAGGCAAATGGGAAGAGGAGGGCGCCCGCTATCGCCGCGCCGCCGCTCAGGCGGATGAGCAGCGCCGGGAGGACCGCAAGGACGACCGCCGCCCCGGGAAGCCCGGCGGCAAGCCGCCCTTCCGGGGCGAAAAACCCGCCCCCCGCGCCGAGCGCCGGGAACAGCCCGCGCCCCGGAAGCCGCTTCCCCGGCCTGAGCGCCCCGTCCCCCAGCGGGAGGAGTTTTTGCCCCCGGAAAACCTGCTTTCCGGGCGCAACCCCATCCGGGAGGCCATCAAATCCGGGCGGGATATCGAACGGCTGCTGGTCGCCAAGGGCGATCTGTCGGGCACGGCCCGGGAG
This sequence comes from uncultured Christensenellaceae bacterium, assembly GCA_905236495.1. Classification (GTDB taxonomy): domain Bacteria; phylum Bacillota; class Clostridia; order Christensenellales; family Aristaeellaceae; genus RUG563. The sequence goes on along the minus strand of CAJOPV010000075.1, from coordinate 2,570 downwards.
ATCGTCGCTATGGCCCGGGAACGGCACATCCCCATTCAGACGGTGGAGCGCAGCCGGCTGGACGAGATCACCCGGAATCACCAGGGCATGCTGGCCTTCGCCTCCGCCTATCGCTATTATGAAGTGGAAGACATGCTTTCCGACGCGGAGAAAAAGGGCGAAGCGCCCTTCCTGGTGGTGCTGGACGGGGTCACCGATCCCCAGAACCTGGGGGCCGTGATCCGTACGGCGGCCTGCGTGGGGGCTCACGGCGTCATCGTGCCGGAGCGCCGGGCCGTGGGGCTCACCCCTTCGGCGGTGAAGGCCTCCGCCGGCGCCATTGAGACGGTGAAGGTGGCCCGGGTCACCAATCTGACCCGCACCCTGGAAATGCTCAAGCAAAAGGGCGTGTGGCTTTACGCCGCGGACATGGAGGGGCAGGATTACCGTCAGGTGGACTTTGCCGGGCCCATGGCGCTGATCGTGGGGGCCGAGGGGGAAGGCGTCAGCCGGCTGGTGCTGGAAAGCTGCGATTATCGGGTGTCGCTGCCCATGCGGGGCGGCGTGGGATCGCTGAATGCGTCGGTGGCGGCGGGCATCCTGATGTACGCTGCGCTGAACGGACGGGAATAAATACTGCCTGGGGAGGTTCTGCATGGCTGACGAACCCATGACGGAGGAACAAAAGGAATTTGAGCAGTACGCCCAAATGACGGATGAGGACGTGGCTGCCCTGGCCCAGCAGGGGGACGGGCAGGCCTTGGCCTATCTGCTCAATAAATATAAAAATTTCGTGCGCTCCAAGGCACGCAGCTATTTCCTCATCGGCGCCGACCATGAGGATATCGTGCAGGAGGGCATGATCGGCCTGTACAAGGCCATCCGGGATTTCCAGCCCGCACGGCTGGCCTCTTTCCGTTCCTTTGCGGAGCTGTGCGTCAAGCGCCAGATCATCACTGCCATCAAGGCCGCCACCCGGCAAAAGCACGTGCCCCTCAACAGCTACGTATCCCTCAATAAGCCCCTCTACGACGAGGAATCGGACCGCACGCTGATGGACGTCATCGAGGGCCGCGTCACCAACCCCGAGGATCTCTACATCAGCCAGGAGGATCTGAGCCGCATCCAGAACCAGATTTCCGAGGTCCTCTCCGACCTGGAAAAGCAGGTCCTGGAAGCGTTCATGGACGGCAAAAGCTATCAGGAGATCGCCGAGCTCCTGGGCCGCCACGTCAAATCCATCGACAACGCTTTGCAAAGGGTCAAACGAAAGCTCTTCAAATTCAGAGAAGAGAACGACCAATAAGGGAAACGAAATATGCGGGGGGCAGAATGCTTTGGAGGCCAAAGGATTCCTCCCCCCGCGCCCTTTCCAAGACAGCCGATTGCAACCGATGGTTGCATTTTTTGATTCGACGAATGGTTGCTTGTCAAACGGTGAAGATTTCTCTATGCTGAAAATGCGCCCGGCCGGTGCCACCACAGAAAAAAGGAGCGAGATACCATGATCGATAATCAGCAGGTGGGAAGGAACCTGATGCTGCTGCGGCTGCAAAAGGGCCTGAGCCAGCAGGGCCTGGCGGAAATGTGCAATGTGACCCATCAGGCGGTGAGCAAATGGGAAAACGGCGCGGCCCTGCCGGATATGCAGACCATGCTGTTTTTGAGCAAATACTATGGTGTTTCCATGGAGGCCGTATTATCCGGCGAAATCTCCCTGGACGCAGAAGAAGAAAAAGCGGAAACGCTGCCCGCCGTGCCGGAACCGCCCGCTGCCTCTGAGGAGCCGGAAACGCCGCCGGAATCACAGATGGAAGCGCCGGCCTTGACCTGGCAGCAGATCATCGGCCTGGCCCCCTTCGCCAGCCGGGAAACCCTGGAAACGCTGGCTCGGCGCTGCGAGGATCAGGCGGATATGGATATCCTTCCTGCGTTGGCGCCTTTTCTGAGCCGTGAATATCTGGACGAACTGGTGACTCGGGTGAAAATAACGGATACGGCTGCGCTGCTGGGTTTGGCCCCATTCCTTTCCAAGCAGACGCTGGATCGGCTGCTGCTGGGGGGAAATCTGCCCATACCGGCCCGCAGGACCGCCCCGAAGGAAGAAAGAGAAAGCCCACGGCTGCATATCGCCCGAAAAGCCGCCGCCGAGGGGAACATGGATTGGCTGGAGGAGCATTTTGACGAGCTGAACGGAGACGAAATCAAGGCCGTCTGCGCGCTGATGGCGGAATCGGGGCACTGGGAGGAGCTTGCGGAGCTGGCTGAGGAAATGGAAATGGATAGCGACGGGCAGGAGGCGCTGGTGAAGGAAGCCATTCAGCGGGAGCAGGACGATTTTCTCCTGAACCTGGTGGAAAACGTGGGCATGAGCAGCGATACCCTGCGCCTGATCCTGGATTACGCGATGGCAAAATCCAATTGGGAGCTCATCAACGCCTTGACGGACGAGCTCTGACCGCAAAAAAGCCGCGCTTCCGCATCAAACGGGAGCGCGGCTCCAGAGCATCGACAAAGTCGATGCTCTGCCATCGAAAGTCAGCAAGCAGACTTTCGATGGATTGCATCAATTTGCTGTAAAATGGCGTTTC
>CAJOPV010000074.1 GCA_905236495.1 uncultured Christensenellaceae bacterium | reverse complement strand
CGGCTTTGATTCCGAGGCCTGGGGAAAGGATCAGCTCGCCGAAATGCTGCGATTGAACGTGCGGGACGGCGGGATGAACGCCTTTGAGGGAAAGGCCGTTGCCATCGCCGAAAAGCACGGGAAAACGCATGATCCATCCGCGGACAGCGACTTTGAGGAAGACTGGGCCGTAAGGTTTGACGCCATGCAGGCCCAGGCCCACGCCCGCGCTAAACTGTCGGAGGAAGAAATGGTCGAATTGGCCCGGCAGGCCGCCGTCGCCGCCTACGGCCTGACCCCCGCCCAGGGAGACATGCTGGAATACTACGGAGGGGACGTCCTCGATGCGGAAAATTCCTGGTATTACATGATGGACGGTCAGGCCGTCTTTGAAACCCAGTTCTTCCTGACCCAGGACCCCGACCCCTATACCGGGGACAGCAATTCTTTTGTGGAAAAGGACGGCACCTATACTGTTTTCGTGAACGTGGAAACGGGCGTCATTGAAGAGATATACTACTTATCCGGCCTGGGAGGAAACGGGTAAACCACCCTGCCGCTTCGCCCGGAGGGCTCTCCTCCGGGCGTTTTCTTTGCCCCGGAGCGTTGACGGATGGGCAGCAGGCCGGTATAATAAAAAGCGACAAATGAATAGCCGGTGTATCTGCGCAGCGATGCGCGGCGGCGCCCCATCGGGGCCCGTCATAGGAATCGGATGAAAGTTCCGGGCTATCCCAGTAACCGTGAAGCGGACGAAAGCGCGTTTGGAAGCCACTGCGATGAGCGGGAAGGTGCGCAAGTAGGATGAGGCCAAGCCGGGAGACTTGTTTACACCGTGAATCATCATTCCCCTGGGGGTGGGATATGCTATTGGGCTTGCGGGAATACCGCAGGCCCGGTTGGCGTTCCTCAGGGAGGGACGCCGTTTTTCTGCGGTTTTCCTCTCGCTGATTCATTTGATCGATCAAAAGGAGGGACACAAGCCATGTCCAAAAAACTCGTTTCCCTGTTCCTGGCGGCGCTGATGCTGTGCGCCTGCCTGCCGGCGCTCTCGGAGGACGGCGTCACCGTCACCGATATGCTGGGGCGTCAGATCACCCTTTCCGCCCCGGCGGACCGGGTGGTGGTGCTGATGCCCGCCGACGCGGAAATCCTCTGGGCCCTGGGCGCGTCCGACGCCGTGGTGGGTATCGGCACCTACTGCGCAGCCCCGGAGGAGGCCGCCGTCATGCCCGGCATCGAAAGCCTGCCGGTGGTGGATTCCGGCTACGTCACCAACGTGGAGGAGATCCTGAAATTGGAGCCCCAGGCCGTGATCCTCACCAAGATGGGCCACAGCGAAGATTTGGTGAACGCCCTGGCCTCCGGCAACGTGCAGGTGGTCGTCACCGACGCCCAGGACGTGGCGGGAGTGTATGATGCCATCGCGCTCATCGGTCAGGTAGTGGGCAAGGCCGATGAAGCCCAGGCCCTCATCGCCGATATGCAGCAGAAATTCGCCGACGTCACCGCCCGTGCCGGCGAAACGGGCAAAAGCCTCTATATCGAGGAAAGCCCCCTGATGTGGGGCCTTTGGACCGCCGGAAAGGGCACCTATCTGGACGACCTGGCGGCGATCTGCGGCTTGGAAAACATCTTTGCCGATCTGGAGGGCCACCAGGCCGTATCCGAGGAGCAGGTGCTGGCCCGGAACCCGGATATCATCATCACCATGACCATGTATTACGGTGAAGGCGACCTTCCCGACGCCGAGATCATGGGCCGCACGGGCTGGGAGAACGTCAGCGCTGTAAAAAACGGCGCCGTGATCTATGATCCCACCAACGCAGTGGCCCTGCCCGGCCCCCGGCTCACGGAGGTGGCGGAAATGCTGCTCACGCTGGTGACGGCGGAAGAAACCGCCGTGCCCGCGGCATAACCAATCCCGGGGGTGGACGCCTTTTCCGGGCGTCCTCCCCCGATTCTGAGGTAAAGCATGAAGACAGCCCGGAAGATCGTTGCATCCTGTCTGCTGACCGCGTTGCTGTCGGCGGTGTTTTTGCTGTGCGTATGCCTGGGCAGCGTAGCCGTGCCCCTTGGGGATACCCTGTCGCTGCTGGACGGGGCCATGGAAGGCCGGGAAGCGCCGGAGGGCATGTACAGCGCCATCGTGCTTTCCCTGCGGGTTCCCCGGGTGCTGTGCGCCGGGCTCATGGGGGCGGCGCTGTCCCTGTGCGGGGCGGCGATGCAGGGCCTGCTGCGAAACCCTTTGGCGGACGGAAGCACCCTGGGGGTCTCCTCCGGCGCGGCGCTGGGGGCGGCGCTTTCCATCGTGCTGGGTTTTTCCATTCCCGGGCTGCCCCTGGCAGGAGCGGCGGGGATGGCGATGGTGTTCGCCTTCGGCTCCCTGGCGGCGATATTAGCCCTGTCCTACGGCATGGATCGCTCCCTTGCCACCCACACCCTGATCCTCATTGGGGTGATTTTTTCCATGCTGGTGAGCAGCCTGCTGTCTCTCCTCATCACCTTTTCCGGGGAGAAGCTGCGCACCATCACCTACTGGACCATGGGCTCCTTAAGCGGGAAAAGCTACGAGCAGGCGGGGCTGCTGGCAGGGGCGCTTTTGCTGTTCGGCGGCGCGCTCTTATGCCAGAGCCGGGAATTGAACGCCTTTTCGGTGGGGGAGGATAACGCCCTGCACGTAGGCGTGCCGGTGAGAAGGGTGAAGCTCACCGTGATGGCGGCCTCCTCGGCGCTGATCGGGGTATGCGTCGCCATCGGCGGCAGCATCGCCTTCGTGGGGCTGGTGATCCCCCATGTGATGCGCCTGATCGTGGGGCCGGATCATCGGCGGCTGCTGCCCCTGTCCCTGTTTGCCGGGGCCGTCTTTCTGATGCTGGCGGACCTGGCGGCCCGGTGGGTGCTGAGCCCGCTGGAACTGCCGGTGGGGGTGGTGACCTCCCTCATCGGGGCGGTATTTTTCCTCTTCATCTTTTATCGCAGCCGGAAGGAGGGCAGGGTATGATGCTGTCAGCGGAAGGCGTTTCCGTCCGCTATGGCGACAAACCGGCGGTACAGGACGTATCCTTTTCCATAGCCCCCGGGCAGTGGTGGATGATCGTAGGCCCCAACGGGGCGGGAAAATCCACCTTGGTGGAGGCCATTGCCCGCGGCGTGCCCTATTCGGGCCGGATCTTATGGGGCGAAAGGGAGATTGGCAGCTATTCTTCCCGGGATTATGCCAAAAAAGTGGGAATTTTATCCCAAACTCGACGCACGGAATACGCCTTTACGGTGGCCCAGGTGGTGCGCCTGGGGCGTTACGCCCATCAGAGGGGCTTTCTGAGAGGCGGGGACGCGGCGGGCCCCGCCCGGATGGAAGAAGCCCTGCGGCTCACCGGCCTCACCGGCATGGAAAACCGGCTGCTCACCACCCTTTCCGGGGGGGAGATCCAGCGGGTGTTCCTGGCCCAGGTGCTTTCCCAGGACCCCCGGCTTCTGATCCTGGACGAGCCCGCCAACCACCTGGATCTGAAATATCAGCAGGCCCTGTTTTCCCTCATCGGCGATTGGCTGAAGCAGGGGGAGCGGGCGGTTTTATCGGTGGTGCACGATCTGAGCCTGGCCCGGCGCTACGGCACCCATGCCCTGCTCCTTGATCAGGGCCGCTGCGCCGCCCGGGGGACGCTTCCCGCCGTCATGTCCCCGGATCACCTGAAGGCGGTGTATCAAATGGACGTGCACGCCTGGATGCGGGATCTGCTGACCCCCTGGCAGGAATAAAACAGCCATCGAAAGGCTGTTTACTGGCTTTCGATGGCTGTTTTTACTACGCCGGCGCCTACCCATTGGTTGTCGCCGATGCCCACGGTGAAGGGCACCGTCAGGCCCAGATTCCCTTCCTGGGTGAAGCAATTGTACCAGCCGGAAAACTTGGTGCCCATGGGCCCCGCCCGGTAGCCCTCCGGCATTTCAAAGTAAGCCCGGTAGGTGCCGGGGGACAGATGGGTCAGCGTGATGCGCCCGCCCACGGGGGTGGTGGTTTCCGCCACGGTATAGGTCTGCCCTTCGTATTCGTACAGGACGCCCACCCGCACGTGGGACAGGCGCTTTTCGGCGCTGGCCCGCCCGCCATTTTGGTTGGCATCCTCAAACACCATGAAGGTGACGGAGGCGCGGCCCTTGGTGGTGCCGATGTTCATATCCCTGATCTCCCCCGCTTCCAGGGAAAACACCGGGGTATAGCCGACGCCGCCCTGTATGGGCAGCGCCATGCTGTCCAGCCCGTGCAGGGTGAAATGATACTCCTCGGGCAGCTCGATCCGAAGCCGATAATCCCCCGGCTCCGAAGCGGTGAGGGCGAAGGCCCCGTCCCGTTCGGTAACGGCCCGGGCAATTTCCTTTTCGTCGCCCTCCGCCTCCGTTTTTTCCAGGATCACCGTCACGTTTTTCACCGTAGGCTCCCCGTCCCAAAGGCCGTCCGGAGTCTTATCCACCCATACCGTGCCCCGCACCCCGCCGTCCTCCGCCAGGGCAGTCGTCAGCGTCAGCAGCAAAACCAGGGCAGCCGCCCACATCATCCTATGCTTCACGCTCATTGAAAGCGCCTCCGTTTCCTGCGTTTGCATCCATGATAATCCAATCCCCCCGGAATGTCAATCCGCAGAAATACCGCTTGTCCTTGCGGCGAAATGCGTATATAATCATGCATAGACTTGATATGAAAGGAAGCTGATGCCTGATGCCCAAATCCGCCTTGACCGATCGGCAGATAAACGCCTTTTCCCGCCATTACAACGAATCCGCCGAGCGAAGGCTGGCGACTCTGGCCCTGGCGAAAACGGACGTGAACGACGCCTGCTTCGCCGCCGGGCCCCGCTTTGCCATGCAGCGGAAATTTTCCCTGGAAATAAAGACGCTGCCCGTGGCGAATCAGGAGCACAGCGGGCGCTGCTGGCTCTTTGCCGCCCTGAACGTGATCCGGGAGCGCATCGCCGGGCGGCTGAACCTGGATCGGTTCGAGCTGTCCCAAAGCTATCTGGCCTTCTGGGACAAATTTGAACGGGCCAATTATTTCCTGGAAAACATCCTGGAAACCGCAGCCTTGCCCACTAACGACCGCACCGTAGCCTTCCTGCTTGCCACCGGGGTCCACGACGGGGGGCAATGGGATATGTTCGCCAATATCGTGCGCAAGTACGGCATCGTCCCCAAGGACGTTTTCGGCGAGACTTATCAATCCGCCAATACCCGGAACATGAACCACATCCTCAACCGCAGCCTGAAGGCCTGCGCCGTGAAGCTGCGGGCCATGGTCAAGGACGGAAAAACGGATCAGGAAATTCAGGCGGAAAAAGAGGGCATGCTGGATAAAATCTACGGCTTCCTCTGCGCCTGCTATACCGAGCCGCCCAAGGCCTTCGATTTTGAATATGTGGATCGGGACGGCGCCTACCACCTGGAGAAGGGCTATACGCCCCTGAGCTTCTGCGAAAAGTACGCGGGGAACCTGCTGGATGAAACGGTCAGCGTCATCAACGCCCCCACCGGGGATAAGCCCTATCACAGGACCTTCACCGTCAAAATGCTGGGCAATGTGGCGGGCGGCGGCCTCGTTCGGCACCTGAACCTGCCCATGGACGAATTCAAGCAGGCCGTGATCCGCCAGCTTCAGGACGGCAAGGTGGTATGGTTCGGCAGCGACGTGGGCAAGTTCGGCGACCGGGAAGCCGGGGTCTGGGACGATCAGAGCTACGATATGGAGCTGCTCACCGGGCTGGATCTGAATATCTCCAAGGCGGACAGCCTGGATTACGGCTTCGCCGCCATGAACCATGCCATGGTGATCACCGGCGTCAACCTGGAGGATGGAAAGCCCAACCGCTGGAAGATCGAAAACAGCTGGGGCGACGCCCACGGGGAGAAGGGCTATTATATCTGCTCCGATTCCTGGTTCGATCAATACGTGTTCCAGGCCGCCATCGAAAAAGCTTACCTGGGCGATCTGGCTGCCCTGGCGGATCAGCAGCCCATCCCCCTGGAGCCCTGGGACCCCATGGGCACCCTGGCGAAATAAGCATCCAAAGGGAGGGACCCCCCATGCCCGCATGGCTGAATGACGCCGTATTTTACGAAATCTATCCCCAATCCTTTCAGGACAGCAACGGCGACGGCATCGGCGATCTCAATGGGATCATCCGCCGCCTGGACGATATCAAAGCCCTGGGCTGCAACGCCTTGTGGCTGAACCCCTGCTTCCGCTCCCCCTTCGGAGACGCGGGCTACGACGTATCGGATTACTGCCTGATCGCGCCCCGCTACGGCACCAACGAGGACGCGGAAGCGCTCTTTGCGAAGGCCCACGAAAAGGGCATCCGGGTGCTGCTTGATCTGGTGCCGGGGCACACCTCCTGGGAGCATCCCTGGTTCAAGGCCTCCATGCAGGCCGGGGAGAACGAGTTTACCTCCCGCTACGTCTGGACGGACAGCATCTGGGAGGAGCCCGCAGGCTACGGCTCCCTCCGGGGCATTTCGGACCGGGACGGCAGCTGCGCCGTGAACTTCTTCACCCATCAGCCCGCCCTGAACTACGGCTTTTACCGCCCGGACCGGCCCTGGCAGCAGCCTATGGACGCCCCCGGCCCTTTAGCCACCCGGGAGGCCATGAAGCAGGTGATGCGCTTCTGGCTGGATCTGGGCTGCGACGGCTTCCGGGTGGATATGGCGGGGTCGCTGGTGAAAGGCGACCCGGAGGGCAAGGGCACCATCGCCCTGTGGCGGGATTTCCGCGCCTTCCTGGATCGGGAATACCCGGACGCCGCCCTGATCTCGGAATGGGGCGAGCCGGATAAGAGCCTGCTGGGCGGCTTTCACATGGATTTCCTGCTGCACTTCGGCCCCTCCCGGTACAACGACCTGTTCCGCTGCGAAAAGCCTTACTTCGCCGGGGAGGGCGACGCCTCCGCCTTCGTAGCCAAGTATCTGGACAGCTGCGAAAAATCGGGCGGGAAGGGCTTGATCTGCATTCCCTCCGGCAATCACGATATGGACAGGCTTTCCCGCCACATCCCCAGCCATCGGCTCAAGCTGTGCTTCGCCTTCCTCCTCTCCATGCCGGGCGCGCCGTTCATTTACTACGGCGACGAGATCGGCATGCGCTATGTGGAGCATCTCGCCTCTGTGGAGGGCGGTTACAGCCGCACCGGCTCCCGCTCCCCCATGCAATGGGACGATACGGAAAACGCCGGTTTTTCCACCGCGCCCAAGGAAAAGCTCTATATCCCCCAGGATGAAAGCCCCAATCGCCCCACCGTCCGGGCCCAGCGGGCGGATGAAAGCTCCCTGTGGCACGAGATCCGGCGGCTCATCCAATTGCGCCGGGCGCACCCCGCCCTGCAAAGCGAGGGAGCCATCGCCTTCCTCTCCGATGGCGCTCAGGGCAGGCCCCTGGCCTATACCCGCACCCAAGGACGCCAGCGCATCCTGGTGGCCCTGAACCCCGCCTCCCGGCCTCAGGCCCTGCCCGTCCCCGCAGGGCATCTTCTGTACTGCCAGGGCGATGCCCCCACCCTTGTCGGCGATACCCTGACCCTGGCCCCGGGATCGGCAGTATTCATGCAATTAATATGATTGGGGCCGCGCAGACCCCTGCTCACTTCCCGGCGATTCGGAAATACACGGCGTAGTTTTCGTACCCCACGTCGTAAAGAGGGATGAAATACACGGCCCGGTCTTCGGTAACGGTGATGAACTCCTCCGTCCAGCTGCCCCACTCCCGTTCGTTGCAGCGGCGCAGGGCGCTTTCGGGGCGCCGGGGGTCGGGGTGCAGGGTGATTTCGGTATCCGTGAGCCCTGCCAGCGCCACGGGGCCGTAGAGGTACGCCACCCGGCTGGGGTCGCCCCCCAGGGGCTGGCACCGAATCGTCCTGGGCATTTCCAGGGCGAAGGTATCCCCCCCGGCCCAGGTTTCCCGGGGGGCGGTGACGAAGCGGCTGTCCCCCTGCCCGGCCCAGGAAGGCATGCGGACATGGAGGCGGAAGCTGACCTGCCCCTCCGTTTCCACCTCGAAAACAGGCCGCAGCGTTTCCGGGTTATTCTTCACCTTGGAGGTAACGGCCCCGATGCTCTGCCGCCCGGCGGAATCGCTGGAAAGGTGAAAGGAGCCGGTCTGCCGGTCGATGCGCTGGCGCAGGGTGACGGGATGCCCGTCGATCTCAAAATGCGCGTCGCTGTCAAAGAACTGGCAAACGTAAATATCCCGCCCGTCCTGATAATACAGATAGCGGTTCAGCGCCGCGTTGGCCTGCACCAGGGTGCCGTGGCAGCAGAAGAAATCGGTGGTTTCGGTGCCCCAGCCCTTATGATCGCCTCCCTTGAGCGGCATGAAATAAGCGATGAGGCCGGTGTGGGGGTGATTGGGCGCGTAGCCGTTGGTGCCCCGCCAGCGCCAGTAGCCCTGGGCGAAAATGCCGTTGTAGAGGTTTTGCTCGATATAATCGGCGTACTGGACGTCCTTGGTCCAGCGGAAGAGGAAATCCGAAAGGCGCATCATGTTATAAACGGTGCAGTGCTCCTGATTCTTCCGTCCCAGGCGGCTCTGCTGATCCCCCTTGGGGGTCCAGATTTCCCCGCAGGTCTGGCCCCCGGTGGCGAAGGCGCCCCGGTCGGTAACGGCGCATTTCCAATAGGCTTCGGCAATGCGGCGGTATTTTTCCTCCCCCGTCACCTCGTATGCCCGGGCGCAGCCGATGACCTCCGGGATCGTGGTGTTGGCGTGCATGTTGGTAAGGGGGTCCCGCCCCGCCAGCAATTCATCAAAGAGCCGGGCCCGATAATACTTATCCAGCAGCCGCCGGTATCTTTCCTTCCCGGTCAAATCCAGCAGATCGGCCCAGATTTCCAGCATCCCGCCCGTTTCCACGTCCAGGATATCATCCATCTTCTCCCGGTCGAACCGCGCCGTCCAGCGGTCAAACCATTCTCCCCAGCGGTCCGCGATCTCCAGGGCCCGCCGATTCCCCGCCAGCTTCGCCATATCCACCAGGCCCATCAGCGTCTTATGCAGGGTATAGTGGGGGGCCCATACGGGCTTGCCCCGGGCGATCCAATCCAAATAGGTTTCGGGAATGCTGCCCGCCCAGCCGTCGCCGTGCTCCGTTTGGCAGCGGTACAGATCCTCCACCATGGCGTCCGCCCGGCCCTTGATTTCCATATCTCCGTTCTCGTCCCAGATCATGGCGGCGGCGCTGAGATAATGCCCGGTAAAATGCCCCCGCAGCTGGCAGGTGGGGGATTCCCAGCCCCCGTGGATACCATTCGGCAGGGCGGCGCAGGTCCACAGCCCGGCCTCCAGCAGGTAATTCCGCATCAGGTTTTCCCGGTCCAAGCGCATCATGTAAGCCCGGTTATCCGCCTCCCGGCGGCGCAGATTGCCGTCCCAAACCACGGCGTTTTTTCCTTTGATTTCCCGCATGCCAATTTACCTTCCTTCTTCCCGGAGCACCGCGCTGGTCTGGGCCTCCAGGGTCAATACCGTGCCCTCCAGTATGGCCCGGCCGATACCCGGGGCTCCCACGATCCGGGTGTATTGAGCCAAAGCAGCCTCGGACAGATCCAGCGTCAGGGGCTTCATGGTGGTATTGTGCAGAACCAGTACGCTGCTTCCGTTCCAGGTGCTCACAAAGCCCCCCATTTTGGTGCCCTCCAGCGTCAGGGCGTGATAATCCCCCCGGGCGATCTCCGGGTTGGCCTTGCGGATCATCAGCAGCTTCTTATAATGATTGAGCAGGCTGGTGCTCATGCGCTTCAAATCGCTGACGGAATAGGGGGTCTGCTTGTTTTTTGCCAGGGTGGCGCCCTCCGGGTCGCTGACCGTATCCCCATCCCCCCACAGCATCGCCAGGCGGCGGTTGGCATCCGTATTGGCGGCGCCCCGGGAGCCCCTCAGGCCGATCTCCTCGCCGTAATAGATGAAGGGAGAGCCGGGCGACAGCAGATACAAATTCGCCGCCACCGCCATCCTGCCCGACGTCATGGGCAGATAGCCCACAGCCCGGTCCATATCGTGATTGGAGATGAACAGGACGTTCATGGCGTCCTGCCGCAGGGCCTGCAGGCGCTCCGCCGTGCGCTGGATATAGGCGGTGAAGCGGTTCACGTTCCCCGCCTGGGCGGTCTCGGCAATGATGCCGCTGACCTGGCTGGCGGTGAAATTGAAGCAGTTCATGATGGGCACGTACCGATCGATCACCCCGTCCCCATCCCAAACCTCGGCTACGGCGTACAGGTCGGGCTTCGCCTTTTTCAGTTCGCCCACGTACCAATCCCAAAATTCCGCGCTCTTTTGATTGTCGCCGTAATAGATGTATTTGGCGGCGTCAAAGCGGAAGCCATCCACCCCCAGCTCCAGGTAATGCAGCGCCACGTTCAGGAAGGTTTCTCGCACCAGGGGCTGGTCAAAATCCGGCTCCGGCATGGAATCGGAAAAATTGGCCTCGTAGCGCAGATCCATGCCGGTGCCCATCGCCTTGGCATAATGCTTCCCGGCGGCGGCCTGCTCCCCTTCCCCCAGCCAGTTGAAAAAGTTATAGTAGCTGTTATGGGGGTTATGCATCAGGTGAGCGTTGACGAAGTTTCTGAACCAGCGGTTATCCGTGGCGGTATGATTGATGGGCAGATCCAGGATGATCTTCACGTCCCGCGAATGGCACAGGCTGATGAGCTCCTTTAGGTCCTCCTCCGTGCCGAAGGCGGGATCGACCCGGTAAAAATCCGTCACGTCGTATTTATGATAGGTAGGAGAAGCGAAAATGGGGGTCAGCCAGATGCCCTCCACCCCCAGGCTCACCCCGGAAAAGGGATCGCCGTCGTTCAGGTAATCCATGCGGCTGATGATGCCCCGCAGGTCCCCGATCCCATCCCCGTCGGAATCGGAAAAGGAGCCCACGAAAATCTCGTAAAACACCCGGGCGTTATCATCCGGCGTTTGAAGGCCCGTCAGCGTCACGTCATCGACCACGGCCTCCCCGTCCGCATTGATCTGGTAATCCGGGCCCGAATATTCTTCCTCCGCAAGGGCGGCGCAGCATCCCAGCAGCATCGCCGCAAGCACCGCGCAGAGCCATCGTTTCATGGGAATCCCTTCTTTCATTTGTCGCTATGCATACTATCTCACGAAACCCCGTTGCTTGTCAAGCGCCGGAAAACATGATATAATCACCGCAGAAAAAAAACGGGAAAGGGAATCGCCCATGACGCAGCTTTACACCCAACAATCCTTCCGGCGCTGTGAAAAGGCCGCCAAAGCAAGCCTGATCTGGGCCATCCTGCTGGTGACGGTTTTCTGGGGCCTGTGCGCCTTTTTATGCACCCGGGTGCGCACCGCCAACGCGGCGCTTTTGTTTCGCTGGGTGCTGGGGCTGTCCATCCTGCCCGGGTGGGCGGCTATCCTGATCCTCGCCTTCATCTATCGCCCCAACCGGGCGGAAAAGCGCCACATCCAAAGCATGCTGAACGAGCCTTGGGAGGAAATGGAGGGCGTTTTCTATCTGGAGGACAGCACCTTCCAGATCCCCCGGGGCATCCGGGTGCAGAAGGCCCGGCTGGAAACGGCGGAGGAGCCCGTATCCTTGCGGCTGGACGCCCGGTACGCTCATCTATTGCCCCTGGGGCAGCCCGTGAAGATCCGGGTGATCCGCCAGTACATTACGGCCTATGAGGTGCTGCCATGAAAAAGCTGAAACGCATCCTTTCCATGGTGCCGCCCCTTGCGCTGTGGGCCATGCTGTGCGTGCTGGTGTGGGGCTTTGTGTTCATTCAGATCACCGATACGGCAGCGGAAAACAAGCTGGTGCTCTGCATAGACACCGAGGTGCCCGGGGATACGGCGCTGGCGTCTGTGCTGGAGGAGGAACTGGGCAACAGGCTGAAAATGGTGCAGGTAAAGCCCTTTACCTACGCCATGTTCGACGGGGAAACGCTGACCAACGCGGACCTGTTCATCGTGCGATGCTCCCATATGGAAGCATACCGGGATTGGTTTGCGCCCCTGCCGGAAATGTTCCGGGAGGAGGCTTCCCTCTATACCCTGGCGGGCGTGCCCCTGGGCGTTCGGGCTTACGACGCCAAAGAGGGCCGGGGCATCACCACCGAATACATCAAATACCTGGTGCCGGGAGAGCCCCAGGAGGATTATTACCTGGTCTTCGGGGCGGCCTCCCGCCACAACGGAGAAATAGAAAACGCGGCAGATGACCTGGCGGCGGACGCGGCGCGGCTGCTGCTGAAAATGCAATAAAAGGAGGACCGACGTGATGAACCGGCTTTTGATCCTGGCTTTGGCGGCGCTGCTTTGCTGCCCGGCGTTTCCCGCCCTGGCGGAAGGGAACAGCGAAAGCACCCTGTACGTAAAAAAGGTGGAAAACCTGCCGGAGGATTTCATCCTGGGCATGGATATTTCCTCGGTGCTTGCCGAGGAGGCCAGCGGCGTCAGGTATTACGATTTTGACGGAAACGAGGCCGATCTTTTCCGGGTGCTGGCGGAAAACGGCGTGAATTTCATCCGCGTCCGGGTGTGGAACCATCCCTTCGATCAGGACGGCAACGGCTACGGCGGCGGCAACTGCGATATCAACACGGCGGTGGAGATCGGCAAACGGGCCACGGCAAACGGCATGAAGCTGCTGGTGGATTTCCATTACTCCGATTTCTGGGCGGACCCCGGAAAGCAAATGGTGCCCCTGGCCTGGAAGGGCATGGATATCGAAGCCAAGACCGAGGCGGTGTATCAGTTCACCAAAGAATGCCTGGAGCAATTGAAGGCCGCCGGGGTCAGCGTGGGCATGGTGCAGACCGGGAATGAAACCAATAACCTGCTGTGCGGGGAAAAGCTGTGGTTCAATATTCAGTATCTCATGCAGGCCGGTGCCCGGGCTACCCGGGAGGTATATCCCGACGCGCTGGTGGCGCTGCATTTTGCCAACCCGGAAAAGGCGGGCAGCTATAAGACCTACGCCCAAAAGATGGCCTATTATCAGGTGGATTACGACGTGTTCGCCACTTCCTATTACCCCTACTGGCACGGCACCCTGGAAAACCTGTCCCAGGTGCTCACGGAGATCGCCGATACCTACGGCAAAAAGGTGATGGTGATGGAGACCTCCTACGCCTACACCCCGGAGGATACCGACTTTTCGGGCAACACCATCGGGGACGGGGGCGGCATCGTGAAGGATTATCCCTTCACCCCTCAGGGCCAGGCCAACGCCATCCGCAATATCACCGATACGGTGGTGAACCGCACGAACGGGGCGGGCATCGGCGTGGTGTATTGGGAAGGGGCCTGGATCACCGTGGGCAATACCAGCTGGGAGGAGAACCACGAAAAGTGGGAAACCTACGGCTCCGGCTGGGCCAGCAGCTACGCCGCGGCCTACGATCCCGCCGACGCGGGCAAATACTACGGCGGCAGCGCGGTGGATAATCAGGCCTTCTTCGATCGCTGGGGGCATCCTCTGGAGAGCCTGAAGGTGTTTTCCCTGATGAGAACGGGCAACGAGATCCCCCCCCAGCCCGACGCCCTGGAGGATGTGAACCTGATCTGCGATCTGAACGCGCCCCTGGCATTGCCCGATACGGTGAACGCCGTCATGACCGACGACAGCCGGCAGGCCGTGCCCGTCATATGGGATCTGACGCCCGAAATGGACGAAAAGATGCACTCCTCCGGCCCCGCCATCTATGAAATCAAGGGCCGGGCCGGGGACATGGAGGCCAAGTGCTACGTTTCCATGGTGGAATTCAATTATCTCACCGATTACAGCTTTGAGGAGGGCAGCGACGCCTGGGTATTCACCGATCTGAAGAAAGCGGACGAGCTGTATATCGAAGAGAAAAAGACCGATTCCCTCACCGGCACCAGGCACGCCCATTTCTGGAGCGCCGCCCAAAATAGCGTGGAATTCACCCTGGAACAGCAGGTGACTGCGCTGCCCGAAGGGGATTTCAAATTCACCATCTCCATCATGGGAAGCGACGGAGGGGATACGGATATTTACGCCTATGTGAAGGTGAACGGCGAAACGGCGGGCGTTTCTCCCCTCTCCCTCACCGGCTATAACGACTGGCACGCCGGCACGGTGGCCTTTACCCATCCCAAGGACACCCCCGTCACCGTGGGCATTTACGTCAAATGCCAGGGCGCGGGCAACGGCGCCTGGGGCAAGATCGACGACGCGATGCTCAATTCGGTGAAGTGATTCCCATGCATGTGTTTTCTGGTATTCATTAAAAAAACATTGACAAATCACCCAAAGGATACTACAATAAGCACGATAAGAAACCACAGGCAAGCTGCGCACACCGAAGAGGTTTGTTTTCCTGTGGAAAAATAAGAAAGGATGATTTCCCATGAAAAAGTTTCTCGCCCTGGTAATGGCCGCGATCATGGCGCTGTCTCTGTGCCTGACCGCCAGCGCCGAAACCACCTTTGAAATCACGGTCTGGGCCGCTGAAGAAATCAAGGATCTGACAATCAAGCAGATCGAAAACTTCAACGCCAACAGCGATGTGAAGTTCGCCGCCACGGTGGAGGCCGTGTCCGAAGCGGACGCCGCCACCAGCATGATCACCGACGTGGAAGCCGGCGCCGACATCTTCTGCTTCGCGCAGGACCAGTTCGCCCGTCTGCTCCAGGCCGGCGCCCTGACCCAGCTGCCCGCCGATCTGGCTGAGGAAATCAAGGCCACCAACGACGTCAGCGCCGTTGCCGCCGCCTCTTCCGGCGATGCGATGTACGCCTATCCCCTCACCGCCGATAACGGCTACTTCATGTACTATGACAAGTCCGTCATCCCCGAGGAAGACGTGGATTCCCTGGAAGCGCTGATCGCCGACTGCGAAGCCGCCCAGAAGTTCTTCTGCTTTGAAATGCAGTCCTCCGCCTGGTATCTGGCTTCCTTCTTCTTCGGCACCGGCTGCGTATCCGAATGGGTCACGGACGGCGGCGATTTCGTGGAAGTGCATGACACCTTCAACAGCCCCGAAGGCCTCATCGCCGTCAAGGGCATGAAGAAGCTGGTGGATTCTCCCTATCACAACAGCTCCTCCGCCGGCACCAACTTTGCCTCCGGCGCCGCCATCGTTGTCTCCGGCACCTGGGACTATGAAACCGTCAAGGGCATCCTGGGCGACAACATGGGCGTTACCGATCTGCCCTCCTTCGAGGTGGATGGCGTTCAGTATCACCTGGGCTCCTTCTCCGGCTGCAAGCTGATGGGCGTGAAGCCCCAGGTGGATAAGGAAAAGGCCGATGCCCTGCGGCAGCTGGCCCAGTACCTCACCGGCGAAGAATGCCAGCTCCAGCGGTTTGAAGCCCGTTCCTGGGGCCCCTCCAACCTGAATGCTCAGGCCAATGAGGCCGTGCAGGCCAACCCCGGCCTGGTGGCCCTGGCTGCTCAGGCGCCCTACGCTCATGTGCAGGGCCAGATCCACGGTTCCTGGTGGGATATCGCCAAGGTCATCGGTGACGACGTGAAGGCCGCTACCGACGATGCCGGGCTGCAGCTGGCGCTGGATAACTACTACAATAAGATCGCCGAGCTCTTCACCCTCTCCGACGACGTGAAGTACGGCTGGACCATCATCGGCATGTACAATGCCGCCGACGGCTTCTTCTTCACCGATTACAGCGACGGCAAGTCCACCTGGACCGACGACCTGACTTTGGTTAAGAACGACGCTGGCCTGTGGGTCACCGAACAGCCCTATGAAATCCCCGCCGGCACTGAATTCAAAGTGCGTCAGGGCCTGAGCTGGGACAACGCCTTCCCCGCCGACAACTACGTTGTGGCTGAGGGCGGCACCTACACCGTGCAGTTTGACGAAGCGACCGGCGAAATCACGCTCATTGCCGAATAACGCCTTTTACGGCTGATTCTGCAATCCAGCCATTTGAGCCGGATGGCCGGAGCCAATCACCGTTGGCTCCGGCCATTTTCAATCTGAAAGAAAAGGAACGGGGATGTCTATGACGAACCAAGCGTTTGATGCACGTCTGAAGGATCCGAAGCGGAAACTCCCCTTGGCTGTCCACATCATCCTGGCGCAGGTGGGCGTTCTGCTCTGCTGCCTGCTGACGTGGTACCTGTGCGAGCATGTTCTGCCCAAGGAATACAGCGACGCCGCTTACAGGACCCAGGTGCGCATGGTGGATAACAACTATAACGCCATGGGATATCTGAAGGACGCGGATGGAAAGATCGCCGTGCTGCAGTACAGCCAGGTCAGCAGCGTCATCGGCAAGCGCGATTTTTACCAGGCCATCGTGGATGAATTGGACCTGGCTACCCAGCACGATCTGACCACCGGACGGCTGCAGGAAAGGATCGCCTGGGGCTATGACGAAGCGGACGAAACGGGCCGCACCGTCACCATCGACGTGACCTTCAGCGACGAGGCGACGGCCCAGGCCATCGGCCTTAAGACCGCCGAAAAGCTGGATACCCTGATTACGGATAAATCCAAGTTCCCCGGCCCTCCCATCAACGCCAAGAACGCCATCGATTACGTGGG
>CAJOPV010000073.1 GCA_905236495.1 uncultured Christensenellaceae bacterium | reverse complement strand
CGGGCGCCCTTGCTGACCTGCAGGATCACGGGAGCGTTTTCCATCTTGGCGGCCTCGGTGATGCCCTGCACGATTTCCATGTTGTTCACGTTGAACGCGCCGATGGCGTAGCCGCCCTCATAGGCCTTTTTGAACATTTCCTTGGAAGTAACCAGAGCCATAATGATCATCCTCCTTCGTTGTTTCCAGGTTTATCCCATTCATTATACATGAAAAACCATGTTTTGAACAGCCCCCGGGCGGGAATTATCCCGCAAAATTCTGCATTTTGTTCAATTTCGGGCAAAAGGGGCCGATCCTTTTTCCCCCGGCTGCGATCCCGACAGTCCGGCACGTTTGAAACAGGGCGTCAAACGTCTTTCCTCTTCAGCAGGACGCCTTTTTTCAGCACCGCCCGCTTGGTGAAATAATTCCAGATCATAACGATCAGGGTGGAAAGCGCTTTGTTTGCCATATACATGGTAACGGTAAAGCCAAAGACCGTCAGAATTTCTTGATCCTCCCCGAAAAGCACCCGGAACAGGTACATCAGCCCTTCGTTGAGCAAAAGGCCCATCACGCTGGTCACCAGAAAAGCCGCCTTCGCCGCCCGTCCCTGATCCTTGGCCCCCTGAAATACCCAGATCACGCACAGGAAATAATTCAGGATCACCGAAAGAAGGAACGCAATGGGCACGGCGATCAGGGTGTCTAATCCCATCTTGTCCCGGAGCAGCACCAGGGCGGCAAACTCCACCAGGAAGCATACGCCCCCCGTCAGCGCGAAGCGAATCACTTCCCGTCCCTTTTCCTTCACGGCGCTTCTCTCCCTTCCATTTCCCGCATCAGGTGCCGCAGGGTATCCCCGTCGTCCCCCCGGGCATAGGCGGCGGAGAGGACGTTTTCCCTTTCCGTCGTTAAAGGCCGCTTCCGCCCGGCGGTGAGATAAGCGATCTGATTCCCTTCCATCAGCACCACGGTGATGTTTTTATACTTCATGGTATCGGAAAACAATACCCGGATGGGCTTGTTCCGCTCCAGGGAATAGCGCAGAAAGCGGTCAACCATTTTCCGCCTCCACCCGATAGATCCTGATGCCGTCCCGATCATATACCAGGGTAAACAGCCCGTTCAGGGCGCTTTCATTGAGGGTATAATGATAGCGCTCATGCCCCGTCACCAGGATGTATTGCACCCCGTACTTGTCCAGCACGTCCATATGTCCGGCGGGATCGGCGTAAAAGGCGGAAATATCCCGGTTTCTTTCCCCGGTGCTGTAGCCGTGATAGTACAGCCACAGGTCCGGGCCGCAGACGATCCTGCGCCCCGCCAGGCTGGATACCAGGTTGATATGCTGGGTGCCGGTGAGGAAGAGGGCGTCCTGCTCCGTATGGTTTTCCACCCAGGCCGCCGCCTCCGTATCCCCCCTGGAAAACATCTGGTAATCGCTCTTGCATTCCCGGGCCACCGCCAAAGCGCCCGTGGCAAAGCAGGCGACGCAGGCCATGACGGCGATCACGGGCTTTGCCCGCAGACCCCGAAGCCTGCCCAGCAGCTCCAGCCCGTAATCCGCCGCCAGCACGGCGCAGAGCATGTACCAGATATAAAACAGCTTGTTGTTATCGTAAACATTGGGCTGGAACTGAATGAACTCCGCCAGCAGATAGATCACGAAGGCCCCGGAGGCGATGAAGCGGCGTTTTTCATTCTTTTCCAGCAAAGAAAGCAGGATCAGGATAAAGGGCAGCCCGATATTCTTGATATAAAACCACAGATACCCGTCCAGCATGCCCTGGGCCCCGTTGACCCAGTTGAACTGGAATTTCAGGAAGCTTTCGTTCCCCACCGCCTGGCTGAAGGTCCATTCATACAATTGCGGCGCGGCAAAAAGCACCGCCAGGCCCCCGTACAGGGCCCAGAACCCAAGGGCCCGTCCCCGCTGACGGCGGCTGCGGATCAGATCGAAGGCCATCCACCCTGCGCTGCACAGCCCCAGGGCCAGGAAGCAATGGGTGTTCACCATGGGCAGCATGCCCGCCCACACGCCCAGCACCACGGCCTGCCGGGCATTCAGCTCCCGGCGGCGGAACACCGCCACGGGCCCGTCCGAGGCCTGCTCAAAATGCAGCCCCCAGGACGCATCGGGCCTCAGGGCGTCGTAAAGCAGATACAGGCAGGGGACCGTCAGGGCCCAGCCCGCCAGGGTGGTGCGCTGGGGCACCATCATGTCCGCGATCACGTTGCTCCATCTTAAGTTATAAGTGGTAAATTCCGCGTGGTTGGCGGGGGTCTGGTACCAGCCGTTCAGCACCGCCTGGATGCGGCTCCACAGCCCGCTGACGCTTTGCAATTCGTTATTGCCCGCGCTGCCCAATACGGCGCCCTGCATATCCACCAGGTACAAAAAGCCCAATCCCCCGTTCAGGAAAAACAGCAGCGCCGCGATGGCCCCGCCCTTTTTGCTGTCCGCCATCCGGCAGGCCAGGATGCAGTAGCCCGAAAAGGTCAAGGCCGTCAGCACCATGCCGGTCAGCACCATGGCAAAGCGCAGGGTCCCCCCCAGCACCATGAAGCTGGCGGCCCAGGTATCCACAAGGAAGGGATAGGAAAGCCGCTCTCCCGGCAGGATGCTGTAATCCAGGGGAAACGCCGCGTCCCGGGCCCCGGAGGCGATGGCGAGATGCAGCGGCAGATCGCCGTAGGTGCTCTGCCCTACGTGCAATGAGCCGTCGGCGGCAGGGGCAAGCACGTGGGTCCACTGCAAAAAGCAGCCGATCACCGTCAGCGGCAGCGCCACAAACAAAAGCACCCGGCAAAGCCGATGATCCTCCTCCGTCATGCCCTTCGCTTCCCGCTTATCCCGGCAAAGCCAGGCAAGCCCCGTCAACACCGCGAGGGGCGCCAGGGCGACGATATGGGCCTTCACCGAAAACCGCCAGAAAAACGCGCACAAAGCGGGCAGCCACATCATCAGCGCCGCCCCCAAAGCAATCCCCAGCCAAACGCGCACCACCGGGGATTTCCCCGGCAGCAGGAAGCGCACCGTCAAAAGCCCGCAGGCCACATAAAACAGAAAATACAAAACGCCCAGCATACCCATCCTCCATGGAAACGGTGAATACATGTATTATACTTGATTCCCGTAAAAAAGGCAATGCTCTGCCGCCCGTTTACAGGCATCGGAAAAAATGCTATACTGACTGCAAGCGAGGTGACTAACATGCGCTGCCATTGCCCCCACTGCGAGGAAGAAACCTGGATGGTGCATTCGGAAAAGGATAACGCCTGCGTGTGCCCGGAATGCCTGTATCGCTGCTACGCCTGCCAGGGCACCGGCACCGCCCTGACGCGGGAGCAGGTGCTCTCTCTCAAGGAGAACGACGCGCCGCTGCGCTTCTCCGCCGCCTTCGATATCCACGCCGACACCATGGAGGAAGGGCAGAAATGACGGAAAAAACGACGGTCAGCGGAAAAGAATACAGCCTCCTCCGTCTGCTGGGTCACGGCAAGAGCGGTTACAGCTACCTGGCGGAGCGGGACGGGCGGCAATGCGTGCTCAAGCAGATCCATCACGAGCCCTGCGATTATTATGCCTTCGGCAACAAAATCCAGGCGGAGCAGCGGGATTACCAGCGCCTGCTTCAGGCGGGCATCCGCATCCCGGCCCTGATCGATATAGACGTGCAGGCGGAGCGTATCGTGAAGGACTATGTGGAGGGGCCCACCGTCTTTGAACTGATCAGGGACGGCCTGCCGGTGACGCAGTATCTGCCCCAGGTGCGCTTGATGGCGGCCCAGGCAAAGGCGGCGGGGCTGAACATCGATTATTTCCCCACCAATTTCGTTGCGAAGGACGGTCTGCTTTTCTATATCGATTATGAATGCAACGCCTATATGGAGGAATGGAGCTTTGAAAACTGGGGCGTGAAATATTGGTCCCGTACCCCGGAGTTTGAGGATTATCTGAAAGCCCACGAACCGGGCCGGGCCGTCACGATCCGGCAGGAGCGTTTGACCCCGGATCAGTATATCGATTTTCTCAGGCGCACCGACCTGGGCTCCCAGTACCCCAGGGAGCGGTTTGAGCAGCGCATCCCCAAGCTTTTGACGAACGCCTCCCTCAGCCTGACCGCCCGGAACGAAGCAGGCGACGTGGTGGGCGTGCTGCTGGGCCTGACGGATTTTGCCTACTGGCTGTATGTCACCGATCTGGGCGTGGATCGCCGGTATCAGCGCCTGGGCATCGGCAAACGCCTCATGCGGACCGCCCACTGTCTGGCAGGCGGGGAAAAGGATATCGCCGTCTATCTCGTTGCCAACGAAAACGCCGTCCCCTTCTATGAAAAGCTGGGCATGAAAAAGGCCGATGACGTGATGCAGTATAACCACATCGAATGGACGGAATTTACGGTAGAATAAGCCCAGAGGCTTCCGCGGCCTCTGGGCTTTGCGGCGCACGCTTTGTTTTCCGCGTCATATTTGTTCCGCGGGATGGGTCCGGGGAGGAACCCCCCGAATAAACGCTGCAATCGCCTTCTCCAATGCCTCCCCGTCCGGGGCGCTGCCCTGAGCCATATCGGGCTTGCCGCCGCCCCGAGCGCCGGAGGATCGCAGCAGCGCCGCCATATCCGCCTCCGCATCCTTCCCCCGGGCGAACACCAGCGAACATCCTGCCTTCCCGGGGCAGGACAGGAGCGCCGCGGCCTTGCCCTCCTTTGTCAGTTCTCCCGCCGCCCGCAAGAGCAGCGCCGGGTCCGCGTAAGGAAGATGCCCGGCATAAAGCTCCCCCTGCCTTCCGGCCCGCAGCGCCTCCAGCGCGGCGGTAAGCAGCCGCTCCTCCAGCTCCCGGCACTGAATTCGCTGCTCCTCTCTATCCCGGGCGAGGGCGGCAGGGGCGTCATTCAGCGGCGCGGATACCTGAGCCGCCACCGCCTCGGCGCACCGGGCCGCCGCCTGGAAATACCGATAGGCCCGCATGCCCGCAACAAAGCACAAACGCATTTTCCCTCGGGCCGGGCCGGTGGATACAATCTTGATGGGCCCGATCTGCCCGGTGGTGCGGGGATGGGTGCCCCCGCAGGCCACCATCTCGTAATCCCCCATCGCCACCACCCGCACGTGGCGCTCCACGGTGGGCTTTTTCCGCAGGGGCAGCGCGGCAAGCTCGGCGCCCGTGGGGAACCAGCAGCGGATGGGGTCATCCGCCATCACCCGCCGGTTCACCAGCGTTTCCAGCGCCTCCGTTTCATCCGCTGTCAGGTGGGTGCGGCCCTCCGGCATATCCAGGTCGATGGTGCTGTCCGCCCGGCCCAGGTGAAGGCCGATGGTGACCCCGCCGAACAGCTGCCAGGCCGCCCCCGCCAGCATGTGATCCCCGGCGTGCTGCTGCATGTGATCCAGCCGCCTGTCCCAGTCGATCTCCCCCCGCACCGAAGCGCCCAGGGGCGCCGCTTGCTCCGTGCGGTGCCACACCACGCCGTTTTCCGCTTCCACATCTATGACCCGGGTTTCCCCGCCGTCCCAGGCAAGCCGCCCCGTATCGTAGGGCTGACCCCCGGAGGTGGGGTAAAACGCGGAGCGGTCCAGGGCGATCCAGCCCCCTTCCCGAACCTCCGTCACCCGGGCGTCAAACGATGTCAGGTATGCGTCCTCATAATACAGCCGGTGGGTCTCCATACGCCGCCTCCTCATGCATGCTGCATCCATCATAACACAAGCCCCGCATTTCCGCAAAACAGGAAATACGGGGCAGATTTTTTCGCTTATTCCGCGCAGACACCCAGGATCACCTGAGCGGCTTTTTGAAGCAGCGGCATGGGAATATTCAGCGCGGGCAGGAGGCGCACCTTTTCCTTGGCGGTCAGGCACAAAACGCCCTGTTCCCGGCAGGCCGCCACCACCTCCCCGGCGTTCTTTTCCGTCTGCAAGCCGATCATCAGCCCCAGGCCCGTGACGGCCCGGACGCCCGGAGCGCCCTGAAAAGCGGCGAACAGATACCGGCTCTTTTCCCGGACCTCCGAAAGCAATTTTTCGTCGATGCGGGAAAGCACGCTCACCGCCCCGGCGCAGCTGACGGGATTGCCCCCGAAGGTGGAGCCGTGATCGCCGAAACCCAGCGTGTTTTCCACCTTTTCCCCCAGCAGCGTGGCCCCCAGGGGCAAGCCCCCTGCCAGGCCCTTGGCTGTGGATACGATATCGGGCTGCACGCCGTAATGCATGTAGGCGTACAATTCCCCCGTGCGCCCGTTGCCGGTCTGCACCTCATCCACCATCAGCAGGATATCCTTCTCCCGGCACAGCTTTTCAACGCCCTTTACATAGGCCGCATCCAGGGGGATCACCCCGCCTTCCCCCTGCACGCACTCGATCAGGATGCCCGCAGTGGGGTACTGCTCCGTCAGGGCGGTCAACTTTGCAAGGTCATTGGCTTCCGCGTGGACGAACCCGGGGGTCAGGGGCTGGAACAGCTCATGGTAATGCGTTTGCCCCGTAGCTGCCAAAGTAGTCAGCGTTCTGCCGTGAAAGCTGTTTTTCAGGGTAATGATGGTGAACCGTTCCTGGCCGTATTGATCGGCGGCATACTTCCGGGCTGCCTTGATGGCGCATTCGTTGCTCTCCGCCCCGGAATTGGAGAAAAACACCTTCTTCATCCCCGTGCGCTGGCACAGCATTTGGGCCAGCTTGGCGCAGGGCGCGGTGTAATACAAGTTGGAGGTATGCTGCACCTGATCCAATTGCTCCGTGACTGCCCGCTTCCATTCCGCGTCCCCGATGCCAAAGGAGGTGACGGCGATGCCGCTTCCCAGGTCGATGTACTCCTTCCCCTGGCTGTCCCGCACCACAGACCCCTGCCCGGACACGATCTCCACCGGGAAGCGGTTATAGGTATGGGCCACGTAAGCCCGGTCCATTTCCCTGATCGTCATTTCTGTTCCCCCCTGATCCAGGTGCCCGCGCCTTCGTTGGTGAGCAGCTCCATGAGGATAGAGTGGGGCACCCGCCCGTCCATGATCACCGCGTTTTTCACCCCGGCGCGGATCGCCGTCAGGCAGCAATCCACCTTGGGGATCATGCCGCCGGAGATGATCCCGGACTCATACAGGGCGTGGGCCTCCTGCAGCGTCATTTCGGGGATCAGGGTGGCGGGGTCGTTTTTATCCCGCAGAATGCCGGCGATATCCGTCATAAGGATCAGCCTTTCTGCGTTCAGGGCCCCGGCGATATGGGCGGCGGCAGTATCGCCGTTGATATTGTAGGCGTTTCCCTCCCGATCGCAGCCCACGGTGGAGACCACCGGGATGTAGCCGTTATTCAATAGATCGGTAACGGGTTTTATGTGGATTTTTGTGATTTCCCCCACATAGCCCAGCCGCTCATTCTTGATCTTCGCCTCGATCAGCCGCCCATCCATGCCGGATAGACCGATGGCCTTGCCGCCCTTCATTTCCAGCAGGTTCACCAGCGTTTTATTCACCTTTCCCGCCAGCACCATCTGCACGATATCCACCGTTTCCTTGTCCGTCACCCGGAGGCCGTCCACAAACTCGGGCTTTTTCCCCAGCCTGTCCATCAGCTCCGTGATTTCCGGGCCGCCCCCGTGCACCAGCACGATCTTTACCCCGATCAGCCACAGCAGCACGATATCCTCCATCACCTGCTGCTTGAGCTGCTCGTTCACCATG
>CAJOPV010000072.1 GCA_905236495.1 uncultured Christensenellaceae bacterium | reverse complement strand
GTAGCGCCGGGGGCGGGGGCCAGGAATTTCTGCATCATATAGCCCGTCATGCCGCCTACCCGCACGAAGGCGAAATTGCCCACCCGGGCGGTGACCTGCACGGCGGTGCCGTTGGGGTACAGGCCCAGGGAATGGGCGGTGGTGCTGGGCTGCTCCCGCAGGTGCAGTTTCCCGGTATTGCCCGTCTGGATATACAGGGTGGTATCCTCCGTGGGCACGGGGGTGGCGGCGGCCCAGGCCGGGGAGGTGGGCACGGGCTGCACGGGGGCCGCATAGCTCAGGCAGCTGAGCATCATATAGCCCTTGAGGCCCCCCACCGTCACATAGGCCCAGCCGCTCTGGGTGCTTTCCACCGTGACCAAGGTGCCGTTTGCGTACAGCCCCAGGGAATCGGACTGCACCGTGGGCAGCGACCGCAGGTTCAGCCTGCCGGAATTGCCGGTGCTCACGTACATCGTGACGCTGTCCGCCAAGCCCGTATGCACGCAGCCCAGGGCCAGCGCCAGGATCAGCATAACAGCGCAGAAAACGCGCAGGGTAGGTTTCATGGTGTTTCCTTCCTTTCCAAACAGCAGCGTTCCGCCGCTTTCCACGATTATATCACCGGCAGCAGAAATTGCCAATACGTTCAGCGCCCAAAAGAAAGGTTTTACACAGGTTACAATTCTCTGAATTTTTCCTGAAAAGCGAAACAAACAGGCCCTTTTCACCGTCTTGCTTCTATAGCCTATGAAAAAAGCCCCGGCTTATGCCGAGGCGAAAATGCTCATGCCCGAACAGAAAAGATGTATTGGGTCGTGGTCCGATAGGTGTCCCCCGCCTTCAGGGTGGTGGAGGGGAACTCGGGATGGTTGGGGCTGTCGGGATAGTGCTGGGTCTCCAGGGCCGCCCCGGCAAAATTGCCGTAATGCTGCCCGGCTTTGCCGTCCATATCCATGGTCTGGGCGCTGTAAAACTGGATGCCCGGCTCCTCCGTCATCACCCGCATTTCCCTGCCGGAGGCGGGATCGAAGAGCACGGCGGCCTCCCGCAGGCCCTGGCCCTGCAATACGTAATTGATATCGTAGCCGCCCACGTTTTCCATCAGGTGGCATTCCGCCATCCGGGCGATGCCATCGCCGATGGGGGTTTCCGTCCGAAGATCCAGCGGCGTGCACGCAACGGGGGCCAGGCGCCCGTTGGGGATCAGCTCGTCATCCACGTCGGTGACGCACTCGGCGTTGATTTTCAGCGTATGGCCCAGGATATTCCCCTGACCCGCCAGGTTCCAATAAGCGTGGTTCGTCAGGTTCACCACCGTATCCTTGTCCGCCTGGGCCAGGTAGCGGATGGAGAGGGCGTTGTTATCATCCCAGGCGTAGGTCACCTGCACATGCAGCCTGCCGGGATAGCCCTCCTCCCCGTCGTGGGCCACGTAGGTGAGGATCAGGGCGTCTTCCTGTTCCGCCTCCAGCACCTGGGCCCGCCACCACTTTTTATCAAAGCCTTCCCGGCCCCCGTGGAGGCTGTTTTTCCCGTCGTTGGGGAACAGGGAATACTGCTGCCCGTTCAGCGTGAACCGGGAGCCGCCGATGCGGTTGCCGAAGCGCCCCACGATGGCCCCCAGGAAGCCGGGCTTGTGATCGTATTCCTCCAGGGTGTCAAAGCCCAGGCACACATCGGCGATCTTTCCCGCCCGATCCGGCACCCGCACGGACACCAAATGGGCCCCGAAATCCAGCACGGATACCGAAGCGCCGCGCCTGTTCGTCATGGTATATAAGGTCATGGGACGACCGATCTGATCGATGCCGAAGGGCTTTTGTGTAACGCTCATGCCTGTTTCCTCCCCGCTTTCCGTATGCATGGCACTATTATATGCCATTTTTTCTCGCTTGAAAAGCATAAATTTTCCGATCCTCGGGAAAAATGAGCGCATACAGGAGGCGATCGGGTATGGAGGTTCGTTTTTCCCGCCTGTCACCCACCCCCAAGGCTCTGGCGCTGTGCGCCTTTTTGCTGACGGCGGCGGGCGCGGTATGCATGTTTTTGCCCAAGGCCCAGGCCCCCTCCGCCCTGGCGGTGAGGGGGGAATGGGAAATCCGCCCGGGGGCGGCGGCGCTCTCGGGGCGGATGCTTTCCGTGGATACCAATACCGCGGACGGGGAGCTGATGCTGGTGGATTCCGCCCATCCCCTGCCCGCCTCCTTCCCCGTCCCCAGCACCCGCAGCGTGAACGCCATGGTGGGCGCCTACGTCAACGCCGCCCCGGAAGCCGCCCTGCGGCAGGAGGCGGTCTATGCCCTGTGCGCCATGGAATTCGATCATTCCTGGAGCCTGGGAGCCCGGGTGACGGAAGGAGCCTTGTCCAAAGCCCAACTGGAGGAAAGGCGCAGGGATGCCTTTCGCCGGTATCAGGGGGTGCTGCCCGTAGGGGAAGCCCTGGAAAAGGCGTACCTTGCCGCCCCCGCGCCGGATGAAAGCGAGCACCGCACCGGCTACGCCTTTGATATCGTCCTGCTGGGTCCCCTCGCCATGAGCCGGGCGGACCCGCTGCTGCGGAACGAAACGGGGGAATGGCTTTCGGAAAACATGGGCCGCTACGGCTTCATCCGCAGGTTTGGGCCGGACAGCAAAAGCGCAGGGAACTGCGAAAGCATTCACCTGCGCTATGTGGGGAAGATCCACGCCGCCGCCATGGGGCTCCTGGGCCTGGATCTGGAAGACTATCTGGCGCTGCTTGGAAGGGAAGGCGCCATCACGGTCTTTCACGAAGGCGCGCCCTGGGCCGTGATAGCCTGCGTACAGGCGGGCAGCGCCCTGAGCGTCGCCGTGCCGGAGGGAGGAAGCTGCTCCGTTTCATCGGATAACATGGGCCATGCCATTGCCGCCGTGGCCTGCGATCCCCTGCGCTAAGGCAGGCGTTCCGCCGCATTCAGCCACTCCCGGGAAACGTAATACAGCGCCGTGCCGTCCACCGTCAGGGCGTCGTGGAGCGCGTCGTAGGGGTACAGGGCGATTTCCCGGGTGAGGGCGCCGCTTTCCAAAGTCAGCACCGCTTCGGGGCCGCCGCTCAAGGCATAGCCCTCCGGCAGCCGCCCGGCGGGGCGCAGGGAGGAAAGGGAAGCGTACCAGGTGAGGAACGCCTCCTGATCCACGGCTTCCCCGCCGGGCAGCCGGGTGATTTCGCATTCGTACAGCGTCCTTCCGTATTCGTCCGTCGCGATCTGATTATTTTCCGTCACGCTTTCCACCATCGCCACCCGAAAGCTGCCCGCTGCATCCCCCGCCGTCAGGGATACGGATTGCAGATCATTCACCTGAAAGCTGACGGGCTGCTGGGAGAGCAGGCTTTCCGCGTCCATTTCCTTCCAGAAGCCCAGCAGGAAGTTGCTGGCCCGAAACACCTGATTTTCCCACAGAAGATACAGGCCGCTTTTTCCCGTTTCATTGCCGATCAGCAGGGTATATTCCCTTTCCGGCACATCCACCGTCACCTGCTGGCCCTCCGCCGTTTCCCCCCGGATCACGGTTTTGGCCTGGGTCAGCGTCACGGTGAGGGCGGGGGTATCCAGGCCGTAATCGGAGAGCTCCGCCTCCTCTGCCTTGCCCAGGCAGGCGTCAAAAGCCATGGCGCTGATACGGCTGAGCAGCGTATTCATCCGGGCGGAAGCCGCGGGATAGCGCCAGGGCGCCTCCATGAGCCACCCGCTTTCGGTGTAGCGCAGGTCGATTTCTTTTTCTCCCCTGACGCAGATACGGTCCAGCAGCGATCCGTTCAGCTTCGGCTGGGCAAAATCCCTGAGATAATCCCGATCATGGAAAAACGCCGCGCATTCCGCCTCCAGCACGGTGAACACCCGATCGTCCCCCCGGAGCATGACGTAGCGCTGGGGCGTTTCCTGGGGGCTCAGATCGCCGAAGAGCACCGTCTTTTCCTCCCCGTCCGTATAGGTGACGGTGAGGACGCAGGCGGGAGACGCCAGGCCGTAAGCCCCCAGCGCCTCTCCCCGGGCGTTTTCACGGACGGTGTTTTCCGCTTTTACAACGGAGGCCATAAGGCCCATTTCCTCCACGATATCCTTTCGCAGGGAAAGCGTTTCGTCCCCTTCCAGGAAAAAGCCCGCCTCTCCCCGGATCAGGCGATAGGCCGCCCCCTCCTCCGGCCGGATGGCAAGGGCGGATATTTCTTCGACGGATCTATCCAGCAAAACGGCCTGCTCCTCCCGAAGGGGCCCTGCCGGGGCTTCTGCTCCGGGGCGCAGGAAATAAGCCGCCGCCCCCGCCAGCACGGCAAGGCACAGGAGGGTCAGCAGCGCCGCGCCTTTTTTTACGGGGCGCTTTTCTTTTTTTCGGGGCGCTTTTTCCATCTCACAAATTCTTTCTGGGCCACAGCACCAGCGCCGCCGCCAGCACCGTCAGCAGCGGCAAAAGGATGATGGCGGCGACGGGGACCGCCAGGCTCCTTAAGGTCAGCCCCTCCCGCAGGGCGTTTTTGGGCAGGATATTCAGCTTCACGGGCCCCTCGCCCATCAGGGTGCGCACCGCCTGGAGGAGGAAGGCGGCGGAATCGGTGTTATTTTTCACCCATTCGTCGGTGAACAATGTCAGATTGCCGATAAAGAAGGCGTGGCTCACCTTGCCGCTTTCCTCGATCCTGTCCGCCCACAGGGCCAGGGGGAAAACGCCCTCCGCGTCCCCCTCCTGCTGCTCATTCAGGCTGCGCCCGTCGGCGTAATCCCGAATAAAGCTGTCCCCCGTCAAAAGCACCGGGGTCAGCACCACGTTCTCCGGCAGGATATCGGATACCCGGAAGGCCCGGGCCCCGCCCAGGAGCACGATATCCTTCCCCGCCTCCAGAAGCGGCCTGGTCATTTCCCCATCCTGCATGAAGGGCATCAGATACACGGGGGATCCGGCATAGTAGCTGTCCCGGGCGCTTTCCTTGGCGATCACCAGCCCGGGATAGCAGGAAAGGCCCCAGGTGCGAAGCAGGGCGCTGAAATTTTCCAGCGTCAGGGGATCGGAATACTGGGTGACAAAGAACAGGTCCCCGCCCTGGTCGGTGAACGCGGCGATGCGGGCAAGCTCCTCCCGGCTCAAGTCCAGCCGGGGGCAGAGGATGAGCAGCGGGCTTCCCGGGTCCAGCGTATCCCCCGCGTTCAGATTCACCTTCTGCAGCAGGTAATTGGCGGTCACCAGCGTTTCCGCCATGACAGGCACGTCCTCCGCAGTCCATTCCCCGTGGCCCGTCAGCAGCTGCAGCGTGGGCAGGGTATCCTGGGACACGTACAGCACCGCTTCCGTCAGGCTCTTTTCATATGTATAGCCCGCCGTGTGGAAAACCCCCGCCTCTACGTCGTAGGAATAGGTGTAATAATCGTCCTCGTTCAAAATGCGGGTGCGGCCCGTTTCCCCGCAATGGACGATCAGGCATTCCTCCGTCACCTGCCGGTTGTCCGCCGAATCGGAAAACGCGGCGACGAGGGCCGGGGAGCGCAGGATGCTTTCCTCGCTCCAGGTAAAATGCCTGGACCTGGCGGCGTAGCGGTCCAGCAGGGAAAACAGGTTTTCATCCCCGCCGGAGGCCGGGGCGACGGCATACACCCGCACGTCCTTATCCAGCTGAGCCAGCACCGCGTCCGTCACCTCCCCCTGGGTGGTGAGGGCGTTAAAGGAAAGATCGGCCTGCAGGGCGAAGCGCTTTTCCAGGCTGTCCGCCGCCGCCGATAAGAGCAGCGCCAGCGCCACCGCGGCGGCGGTGAGGGCCGCGGAAAAGCCGCCGCAGCGCAGCTTGCGGCTGTTTTTCAGGTTTTTCCATTGTTCTTTCAATCCTTTCATGCCCTACGCCTCGCTCCACCGCCGGGCGTCCATGACCCGCACGCTCAAAAACAGCATGATGAAAATGAACAGAATATAATACAGCAGATTGGAAAGGCTCATCTGCCCCCGGGTGAAGGGCGCGAAGCGGCGGTAAAGGCTGATAAAATCCAGCGCCCTGCCGATGAAATCGGGGGCCGCGTCCGCCAGGGCGTCCGCCACCCACACCACCAGGTTCACCCCCACCCCCAGCATCGCCGCCGTCATCTGGCTGCGGGCAAAGCAGGAAAGGAACAGATCCAGCGCCGTGAAGGCGCAGCCCTGCAAAAGCAAGCCGATATAGGCCGCCGCCGTTTCCCCCGCGTACAGCGTGCCGTACAGCGCAACCAGCAGGGGATAAAGCAGCGTCAGCGCCACCGTCAGAAGCACCACCGTGCAGGCCGCCAGGTATTTGCCCGCCACCTGCCCCGAAAGGGAGCAGGGAGAGGCAGCCAGCAGCTGATCCGTGCCCGCCTTGCGTTCCCCGGCGATCAGGTGCATGGTGAGCACTGGGCACAAAAGTACCCACAGGTAGCTCAGCTGCGCCAGCAGCGACAGCATATTGCCAGACCTTGCCGCCAGGTTGCCCACGCCGAAAAAGATGCCGCCCAGCGTCAAAAACACGCCGATGAACACATAGGCGGCGGGGGTGTAAAAATACAGCTGCATCTCCCGCCGGTAAATGGTGCCCATGGCTCCCCCTCCTTTCCCGTGGCTTTATTCTTCCCTGCCCATGACGCAGCGCAGGAAGGTATCCTCCAGATCGTCCTCCACCGCCGAAAGCCGAAGCAGGGGCCAGCCCTGACGGCTCAGCAGCTGAAACAATTCCCTTTCCGCGTCCCCGTCCTCCCGGGGAGTCAGCACCGCCCGGGTGGTGCCCGCGTCGCTTCCTCTTTCCACCTGAACGTCCGAAACGGTTTTCATTTTCTTAAGCTCCGGCAGCAGCGCCCCTTCCCCGCAGGCGATCACCGCCCTGAGCGGGGGCCGCTTTGCCCGGTCGCCCCGGAGCATGCGATCGCACACGATCCTGCCCTGATGCAGGATGATGACCCGGTCGCAGATCTGCTGCATTTCGCTTAGAATGTGGGAGGAAACCAGCACCGTATGCTCCCCTGAAAGCGCCCGGATCAGGGCGCGCATTTCGCTGCTCTGCAGCGGGTCCAGCCCGGCGGTGGGCTCGTCCAGGATCAGGGCATCCGGGGTGCCGCACAGGGCCTGGGCCATGCCGACCCGCTGGCGGTAGCCCTTGGAAAGGTTGCCGATCCGGCGGTCCGCCGCCTTTTGAAGCCCCGTTCTTTCCATCACCTGCCTGATGTGCCCGGGGATGGCGGCGCTTTCCACTTCCTTTAAGCGGCAGGCGAAGCGCAGATAGCTCTCCACCGTCATTTCATCGTACAGGGGCGCCTGCTCCGGCAGATACCCGATCCGGCGCTTGGCCTGGCGGGGCTCCATCATCACGTCCCATCCCCCCACGGTTACCCGCCCGGCGGATGGGGCCAGGCAGCCGGTGAGGATATTCATGGCGGTGGATTTGCCCGCCCCGTTTTCGCCCAGCAGCCCCAGCACCTGGCCCTTGGGCAGCTGAAACGTCACGTCCCGAAGGGCCCATACCTTGCCGTACCGCTTGGAAACCCCCTGAAAGGAAATCATCCCTCGTCCTCCCATCCGGCATACTCCACCATGATTATAGCACAGATCGGCCTAATTTGCGTGAACAAATTGTAAAGCTCCGGGAAAGCTTTACGAAAAGGCCCATCATGTGCTATAATAGGCAATGCCCGCCCACCGAAGAGGAAAAAAGCGGGTTCAGGATGCACAAAATCCCCACTTTTCCGTCGAAAGAAGGCGAACGAGAATGATGTACGGCAAATCCAGGCCCCGGGTCACCATGCAGCAGGGGGACCTGAAGCTTCAGCGCCGGGTGCTTTTCATCCTGTGCGCGGTGCTTTTGATCGCGGTGATCGTGCTCACCGTTTCCGTGATCCGCGCCTCGGTGTATCGCAGCCAGGCCCAGACCCAGTTCCGGCAGCGCATGATCGGCGCCGCGGCCTCGGCGGTGGATGAGGTGAACCGCATGAGCGGCATCGCCACCTCCTCCACCTCCGCCCGGCTCTCCCGGGTCCGGCAGTATATTTACAGCGCGGAGCAGATGAACCTGATGAGCGTTGCCCTGTCCGGGGAAGGCGAGCGGCTGGCCCCGGCGGAGCTGTTTTCCGCCCTCTATACCGATCTGGATACCTTCGAGGCCGCTACTCAAGCCGCCACCTCCTCCACGCTGGATATCCGGGCCCAGCTGTTGGATCATCTGACCCAGCTGCAAACCGCCCTGGCGGAATAGCAAACCCGGCGAACCGCCGCCCGAATCAGGGGGCGGTTCAGAGCATCGACAAAGTCGATGCTCTGCCATCGAAAGTCAGCAGACAGACTTTCGATGGATTGCATC
>CAJOPV010000071.1 GCA_905236495.1 uncultured Christensenellaceae bacterium | reverse complement strand
TTGCGCCGATGCGCGAATCCAAAGAAAATGAAACGGGATCAGGCCGACCTGAGAGAAAGAAGGGTTTAACGAAGAGTGGGAGCTGCATGGCGGAAAACGCAGGCGGAAAGCTTATTCCGCGTCCCCGCGTTTCCCATGCCGTGCGGTCGTATCCCACTCTTTGTATATTTTTCGGAAAGGAATTGAAGCATGCCCCCCAAGAAAGACAGCATGGCGAAAATCGAGGCGATCTGCCAAAGGACAGCGGATAAGCTGGGGTATGAGCTGTGCGCCGCCGCCATGGAAAAGGAGCCTACGGGCCGCTACCTGCGTATCTATATCGACGTGGAGGGCGGCGTCACCCTGGACGACTGTGAAAAATATCACCGGGCGGTGCAGGGCCTCTTGGAGGAATTTGATTACGATTTTCTGGAGGTCTGCTCTCCCGGCATCGACAGGCCGCTGAAAACCAGGCGGGATATCGAAAAATCCCTGGGCCTTGCGGTGGAAGCCAAGCTGTATAAGCCCATCGACGGGCGAAAGTCCGTGCAGGGCACGCTTAAGGCCATGAACGAAACCCATGTGGTGATCCTGGAAAACGATTTAACGGTGGAATTGCCCCGAAAGGCGGTGGCCCAGGTGCGGCTGGTGCCGGATCTGAGCGCGCTGGACGGAGAGGAAGAATAAGAAGCGGAGGCGGAGAAGAAAAAATGGCACGCAAATCGGAAATGTACGAGGCGATCGAGGCCCTGGCCAAGGCCAAGGATATCAGCGTAGAGCAGATCATGGAGGCCATGGAGGACGGCCTGAAGGCCGCCTATAAGCGGTATGTGAAAAAGAACACCAACGCGCCCATGAACCTGAGCGTGGTGATCTCCCGGGAAAAGGACGTGCAGATTTTCGCCCGGAAGATCGTCGTGGAAGAGGTGGAGGACGACAGCCAGCAGATTTCGCTTGCCGACGCCAAAGCCCTGAGCCCCAATTATGAATTGGACGATATCGTGGAGATCGACGTGACCCCCGCGGATTTCGGGCGGGTCGCCGCCCAGACCGCAAAGCAGGTGATGCTGCAGAAGCTGAGGGAAGCGGAGCGGGGAAAGATTTACGATGAATTCATCGAAAAGGAAAACGAGATTCTGACCGGCATCGTGGAGCGGGTGGAGCCCAAGGCGGTGTATGTGGAGCTGGGCCGCACGGAGGGCATCCTGGAAAGCGATCAGTTCATGCCCGGGGAGGAATACCGCCCCGGCGACCATATCAAGGTGTATGTGCTCCAGGTCTATCGGGATCGGCGGGACCCCAACCGGGCGCCCCAGGTAGCCGTCAGCCGCACCCACGTGGGGCTGGTGAAGCGCCTGTTTGAAATGGAAGTGCCGGAGATCGCCACCGGCGTCGTGCAGATCAAATCCATCACCCGGGAGGCGGGCAGCCGCACCAAGATGGCGGTGGCCTCCGTGGATGCCATGATCGATCCCGTGGGCGCCTGCGTGGGGCCCCGGGGCAGCCGGGTGGATAAGGTGGTATCGGAGCTCAAAAACGAGAAAATCGATATCATCAAGTGGAGCGCCGATCCGGCAGAATTCGTCGCCAACGCCCTGAACCCGGCCCACGTAGTCAGCGTGTTCGTATCCGACGCGGAAAAGATCTGCCGGGTCATCGTGCCGGATAATCAGCTGTCCCTCGCCATCGGCAAGGAGGGCCAGAACGCCCGGCTGGCAGCCAAGCTGACGGGCTGGAAAATCGATATCAAATCCCAGACCCAGTATAACGAGCTGATGGGCCAGAGCGCTGCGGGGCTGCAGATGGGCGACGGTCAGGTGATCGCCGACGAGTACGACGACGGCAGCTTTTCCCAGCTCCCGGACGATATCGAATAACAAAAAGGAGCGCCCATGAAGGAAAAGAAGGTGCCCATGCGGATGTGCGTGGGCTGCCGGGAAATGAAGCCCAAAAAGGAACTGCTGCGGGTGGTAAAATCCCCGGAGGGGGCCGTGAGCCTGGATCCCACCGGCAGAAAGCCGGGGCGGGGGGCTTACCTGTGCCGCAGCGCCGAATGCATGAAAAGGGCCCTGAAGCAAAAGCAACTGGAACGGGCCTTTGAATGCGCCCTGGGAGAGGAAACCCGGGAAAGCCTGCTTCGGGAGCTGGAAAGCCTGGAGGGGCAGGAATGAGCGCCGTTTCGGGCCTCCTGGGCCTGGGCGCTCGCAGCGGGCAGATCGCCCTGGGGACGGAAAGCGCGCTGCTTTTGATCCGGGCGGGCCAGGCCGGGCTGGCGCTGATCGACGAGGGGGCGTCCCCGGGAACGAAGAAAAAAATCCTGGACGCCTGCCAATATCGGGGCCTTCCGGCGCATATGCTGCCAGCGGGAGAAATATCCCGGGCCTGCGGAAAAGATGACCGCATGGCGGCGGCGGTAAAAAGCGGGCCGCTGTGCCAAAGGATCGCGGAATTGCTTTCTGCATAAAACATATCCATCAATTGATAAGCCAAATGGCGGGGGTGCAAGCATCGAATGACCAAAGTGAAACTGGCGGAAGCTACCAAAGAAATCAATCAACAGGCGGCGAATATGCTGGAGGAAGCGGCCCGAATCCGCAGGAGCCTGGAAACCGTACTGAACGCCCTGCGGCGGCAGGACGCTGAATTCCAGCGCCAGGAAGAGGAAGAGCGGGAGCGCAGACGCCGGGAAGAGCAGGAGCAGCTGGCGGCCCAGCATACCAAAGCCTGGACGATGCCTGACGAGGAGGCGCCGGAGGAATCGGCGGCCCCCGTTGCCGCCGCGCCTGAAAAGGAAGCCCCGAAGGCGGAAGAAAAAGCTCCCGTCAAGGCGGAGGAAAAGGCACCCGTAAAGGCGGAGGAAAAGATTGCGGCGCAGCCTGCTCCCGCGGCGGAGGAAAAGCCGAAGGAAGAGCAGCCCAAGGCGGAAGAGAAGGAAGCGGAGAAACCGGCGGAAAAAGAAGCGGAAAAACCCGTCTCACGCCCGGCCCAGGCCGCAAAGCCCGCCGCGTCACAGCAGCCCCGCGCCGCCGCCCCGGCCCCGGCGCGCCCCGCCGCGCCTGCCCAAGGCGCTCAGCGGCCTCAGCAGGGCCCCTACGGGCGGCCCGCCAATCCCCAAGGCCCCTATGGGCGGCCTGCCAACCCCAATCAGCAGTACGGGCGGCCCGCCAATCCCCAGGGCCCCTACGGACGGCCTGCCAACCCCAATCAGCAGTTCGGACGGCCCGCTGCCGCCGGGCAGCAGCCCTACGGTCGGCCTGCCCAGGGCGCGCAGGGCGCCCGGTCCGCAGCCGGCGGGGCACAGCGGCCCCAGGGCGGCAATCGGCCCATGGGCGGCAGCCGCACCCGTGGGCCCGAACTGACCCCCGTAGTGGAGAAGGAGCGGGTCAGCAATTACGACCCCAACAAGAAGCAGTATATCCGCCAGCATGACCCGGAGCATGTGGCGAAAAACCGCAAGCAGCTGGTGAAGGAAACCTTCAGCGGCTACGACGACGATACCGTTCGCGGCGGCAAGCGGGCTCGGGCCAGCAAGAAGCAGCCCTCCGCCCAGCAGATGATGGCCCCTATCAAAATCGAAAAGGCCTTTATGACCGCCGAGACCATCACCGTGAAGGACCTGACCGAACGCATCGGCAAGCCAGCCGGCGAAATCCTGAAAAAGCTTCTGATGCTGGGCATCATGAGCAATATCAACAGCGAGCTGGATTACGATACCGCGTCCCTGGTCTGCTCCGAGTTCGGGGTGGAGCTGGAAATGAAGCTGGATAAAACGGCGGAGGACGTGCTTTCCGAAACCATTCAGGAAGATACCGAAGCCGATCTGCAGCCCCGGCCCCCGGTCATTACCATCATGGGCCACGTGGACCACGGAAAGACCAGCCTTCTGGACTATATCCGCAAGGCTCATGTCACCGCCACCGAGGCGGGCGGCATCACCCAGCACATCGGCGCTTATACCGTGAAGCTGGACGGGCGGCAGATCACCTTCCTGGATACTCCGGGCCACGAGGCCTTTACCGCCATGCGTATGCGCGGCGCCCAGGCCACGGATATCGCCGTGCTGGTGGTGGCTGCCGACGACGGTGTGATGCCCCAGACTATCGAGGCTATCAATCATGCCAAGGCCGCCGGGGTGCCCATCGTAGTCGCCATCAACAAGATGGATAAAGAAGGGGCCAATCCCGACCGCATCATGCAGGATCTGACGAAGTACGACCTGGTGCCGGAAGCCTGGGGCGGGGAAACCATTATGGTGCCCGTCAGCGCGGTAACGGGCCAGGGCGTGGATGAGCTGCTGGAAATGATCCTCCTGCAGGCGGATACCATGGAGCTGCGGGCCAACCCGGACCGCATGGCGAAGGGCGTCATCATCGAGGCCAAGCTGGATAAGGCCCGCGGCCCCCTGGCTACGGTGCTGCTCCAGAACGGCACCCTGAAGGTGGGCGACAACATCGTGGCGGGCATGGCCTCCGGGCGCGTCCGCGCCATGGTGAACGACCGGGGCGAGCGGGTGCAGAGCGCCGG
Source organism: uncultured Christensenellaceae bacterium (assembly GCA_905236495.1). Taxonomy (GTDB): domain Bacteria; phylum Bacillota; class Clostridia; order Christensenellales; family Aristaeellaceae; genus RUG563. The sequence goes on along the minus strand of CAJOPV010000071.1, from coordinate 11,385 downwards.
GCCCTCCACGCCCGTGGAAATTTCGGGCTTCAATGAAGTGCCCTCCGCCGGCGATGAAATGTTCGCCGTGGCGGACGATCACCTGAGCCGTCAGGTGGCCCAGGAGCGCCGGGATAAATTGAAGGCTTCCCGGGCCAATACCGCCAAGGTATCCCTGGATAACCTGTTCGCCGGGATCGCCGAGGGCAAGGTGCAGAATCTGAATATCATCATCAAGGCGGACGTGCAGGGCAGCGTGGAGGCCGTGAAGCAGGCCCTGGAGAAGCTCTCCAACGACGAAGTGAAGGTGAGGGTGCTCCACAGCGCCGTAGGCGCCGTGACCCAGGACGACGTGAACCTGGCCTCCGCCTTCAACGCCATCATCATCGGCTTCAATATCCGCCCCGATTCCACCGCCCGGGACGCCGCCGAAAAGGAAGGCGTGGATATCCGGCTGTACCGCATCATCTATCAGGCTATCGAGGATATCGAGAAGGCCATGAAGGGCCTGCTGGCGCCGGAGTTCAAGGAAAACCTGCTGGGCCACGCCCAGGTGCGCAATACCTTCAAGATTACCGGCGCGGGCACCATCGCCGGCTGCTACGTCACCGACGGCAAGGTGCAGCGCAACGCTTCCGTGCGGCTGCTGCGGGATAACGTGATCGTGTTCGAGGGCAAGCTTTCCTCCCTCCGCCGCTTCAAGGACGACGTGCGCGAGGTGGCCCAGGGCTACGAATGCGGCATCGGCCTGGAGAGCTTCAATGACGTGAAGGAAAACGACGTCATCGAGTGCTTCGTGATGGAAGAAATCGAACGATAACGAGCAGCGCGGGAGACCTTTCTTTCAGGGGAAAGAAAGGTCCCCCGCATATAGAAAGGAATCAACGTGAGCAGCTTTCGTATTGACCGCATCTCCGAGGAGGTGCGCCACGCCATCGACGCCATCCTCCGGGAAATGAACGACCCGAGGATCAGCGGCACCTACGCGGTAACGCGGGCGGACGTGACGAGGGACCTTCGATACGCCAAGGTGTATGTCAGCGTACTGGAGGACGAGAAGGCGGATGAAATGGTAAAGGCGCTGAAAAAGGCCGCCGGGTTCATCCGCCGGGAGCTGGGGGCGCGGGTGGATTTGCGCTATACCCCGGAATTGCTGTTTGAAAGGGACCGCAACATCGCCTACGGCGTGCACATCGCCCAGGTGCTCAAGGAAGTGGCTCCCAAGGAGGATACGAACGATGGCGCTGAATGACGCCGAGAACATGCTGTCCGCGCTGCAAAACGCGAACAGCATCTTGTTATGTACCCACGCCTCCCCGGATGGGGACGCCATCGGCTCCCTGATCGCCATGGGGCTGGCCCTGGAGGGCCTGGGCAAGCGCGTCGTCATGGCCTGCGCCGATCCCGTGCCCCATATGTTTCGCTTTCTGCCGGGGGCGGATCGAGTTGTGAACGCCGAAGCGTTGACCGATCGGCGCTTTGACATGGGCATGGCTCTGGACGCCGCCAGCCTGGAAAGGCTGGGACAATGCGAGGAATCGTTTCTTCGCTGCCCCGTTACGGCGCAGCTGGATCATCACGGGGACAATCCCGGCTATGCCCGAATGAACTGGGTGGATGGGGAGGCCTCCGCCGCCGGGTGCCTGGTTCATCGGATGATGAAAAAAATGGGGCTGCCCGTCACCCGGGAGATCGCCATGAACCTGTACTGCGCCATCAGCACGGATACGGGCAATTTCCGCTTCCTGAATACCACCGCCGAGGCCTTTGCAATCATGGCGGAGCTGATGGAAGCGGGGCTGGATCTGCCCGCCGTGGCCCGGCCCGTGCATCAGGTACGGGAAATCCCCGCAGCAAGGCTTTTGGGGAAGGCGCTTGACAGCCTGCGCTGATCGCCGGGGGCAAATGCGCCTGCATGCGGCTGACACGGGACGATTACCGGGCGGCGGGGGCGCTGCCGGAGCATAATACGGGCATCGTCAATTACGCGCTGGATCTACCGGGGGTGGAGATGGCTTACCTGGCGGAGGAAAGGCCAGGGGAATGCAAGGCCAGCCTGCGGGCGATCGCCCCCTGGAACGTGCAGAAGATCGCCAGCCGATTCGGGGGCGGCGGGCATGTGCAGGCCTCCGGCCTGACCTACAAAGGCTCTTTGCGGGAACTGGAAGAAAAGCTGGACGCGGCGATGACCGCCGCGCTGAGTAAGGATATATGAACGGCTTTTTGAATTTGCTCAAGCCCCCGGGCATGTCCAGCGGGAGCTGTGCCGCGCTGGTGAAGCGCCTGACGCGGGAGCGGGTGGGCCACGCGGGGACGCTGGACCCGGAAGCCGCCGGGGTGCTGCCCATCATGGTGGGCAGGGCCACCAGACTGCTTGACTTCCTCCCGGATAAAAGCAAATCCTACGTGGCGGAGATATCCTTTTCCGGGGCCACGGATACCCAGGATGCCCAGGGCAGGATCACGGAAGCAGGGCGGCGTGTGCCCGAAAGGCGGGAGATCGAAGCGGTATTGGACCGTTTCCGGGGCGTTATCCTGCAATGTCCGCCGGCTTACTCCGCCCTGAAACGGGACGGGGTGCCCCTCTATGCCCTGGCCCGGCAGGGAATAGCGGTGGAAACCAAAGCCCGGGAAACGGTGATCCGTTCGCTGGAGCTGGGGGAAAGGACGGGGACGGATGGGTATATGCTGTTTATCGACTGCGGCAGCGGCACCTATATCCGCACCCTTTGCCACGATATCGGGCAGGCCCTATCCGCGCCGGCCCACATGCGCTTTTTGCTGCGCACCCGCCACGGGGCCTTTGATATTCAGGAAAGCATCACGGTGGAGGAGGTGCTGGCGGCGGGGGAAGCGGGCGCGCTGGAAAGCCTTTTGCTGCCGCTGGATCATCCCCTGCAAGCGCTGCCGGAGCTGCGGCTTTCGGAAGCGTACTGGAAAACAGGACGGAACGGGGGCAAGCTGCCCGCCCGATTGCTGCCGGAGCTTGAGGAAGCGGCAGCTTGCCGGGTATATGCGGAAGATACGTTTCTGGGGGTGGCCCACCGGGAAGAGCTCATAATTCGCTTTGACGTGGGGCTGACGGGAGGAAGAAGCTAATGGAGATTCGGGAAAGGCTGGGGGACGTCCGCTGCTTCCTGCTGGATATGGACGGCACCTTTTACCTGGGGGATCGGCTGATCGACGGATCGCTGGATTTTCTGGATAAGCTGGCTGAGACCGGGCGGCAATGCCTGTTTTTAACCAATAATTCCTCCAAATCCGCCGCTTTTTACATGGAAAAGCTGAAAAGGATGGGAGTGCCGGAGCAGTTCCGTCAGGTGCTCACCAGCGGGCAGGCTGCGGCCCGGTACGTATTGGATCGGTATCCGGGAAAGAAAGCCTTTTTGCTTGCCAATCGGATCGAGACGGCGGAAATGCGGTCCGCCGGGGTACCCGTGGATCAGGATGACCCGGATTACGTGCTCATCGCCTTTGATACCGAGCTGGATTACAAAAAATTGACCGCCCTGTGCGATCATGTGCGCCGGGGGCTGCCCTATATCGCCACGCACCCGGATTTTAACTGCCCCACGGAAACGGGGTTCATCCCGGATATCGGGGCCACCATCGCCTATGTGAAGGCCAGCACGGGGAGGGAGCCGGATGTCATCATCGGCAAGCCCTATCCCGGCATCGTGGAGGAGACCCTTCGCCGGACGGGGCTCAAAAAAGAAGAGATGGCCATGGTGGGGGACAGGCTCTATACCGATATCCTGACGGGCGTGCGCTTTGGGATCACCAGCATCCTGGTATTAAGCGGCGAAACCACCCGGGAAATGGCGGACGAATCCCAGGTGAAGCCCGATCTGACCTTTGGCAGCCTCCAGGATATGATCCCGTACCTGTAAGGAGAGGGCATGAAGAATTACGTGCGCCGGGGGCTGGTGGCCCTCGTATGGCTCGGGCTGTGGCAGGGCCTCGCTATGCTGGTGGGGCTGCCGCTTTTGCTGCCCGGGCCCTGGGATACGGCAGCCGCCCTGATCCGCCTGGCGGGAACGGCAGCCTTTTGGCAGAGCGTGGGGCTGACGCTGCTCAGGGTGGCGGCGGGATATATGGCGGCGGTGATCCTGGGCACGTGCCTGGCGGCAGGATGCTGGAAATATGGCTGGCTGGAGGCGTTTTTATCGCCCCTTCGCACGGTGATCCGGGCCACGCCGGTCACCTCCTTCATCATCCTGGTGCTGTTGTGGATCCGGCGGGGAAGGGTGCCGGCGTTCATTTCGTTTTTGATGGTGCTGCCCATCGTATGGACCGGGGTGCAGGAAGCGCTGAAAAACGTGGATCGGGACCTGGAGGAAATGACCCGGGCTTACCGCTTCACCGCCGTGCAGCGCCTTTGGCATTTGTACGCCCCTTCGGTGAGGCCCGCCTTTACCGCCGCCTGCGTGACGGGGCTGGGCTTTGCCTGGAAATCAGGCATCGCGGCGGAGGTGATCGCCCTGCCGCTTCAATCGGTGGGCAAAAACCTGTATGACGCCAAGGTGTATCTGGAAACGGCGGATCTTTTTGCCTGGACGCTGACGGTGATCCTGCTTTCTATGGCGCTGGAGGCGGTGCTGAAGGCCCTGATCCGCAGGAAGGGGGAAACTGCATGATCCGCCTTTCTCACGTGAATTATGCCTATCCCGGGAAGCAGGTGTTTTCCGATCTGAACGTAACGCTTCAGGATCGGGGCGCTTACGCCCTGATGGCCCCTTCGGGGGCGGGGAAAACCACGCTGCTCAGGCTGATCTCCGGGCTGACTGCGCCCCAGGGCGGCACCGTCGAAGGGCTTGAAAACAAGCGGATTTCCTTCCTGTTTCAGGAGGATCGGCTGCTGCCCTGGCGAACGGCCTTGGAAAATGCGGCGCTGGCAGCGGACAGGGATCAGGCCCTGCAATGGCTTGCGAATATGGAAATCACTGATCTGAACGCTTATCCGCGGGAGCTCAGCGGGGGTATGCAGCGGCGGCTTGCCCTGGCCCGGGCCATGGCCTTTGGCGGCGACGTGCTGCTGCTGGACGAGCCTTTTAAGGGCCTGGACGAAGCGCTGCGGGCCCGGATCGCGGACAAGATCAGAGGCGTATTCCCCCTCACCGTCCTTTCCGTTCACGACCCGGAGGAAGCGGCCCTGATGGGGGCGGAGATCATCCGGCTGGGGTAACAATCGAAAAAATGAGCCGATCTTTCGGGATCGGCTCACTTTTTAAGCGTTTTCGGATGGCGCGGGAATGGTGACGTAAGCGGGCGTTTGATGAACTGCGGGGAGATAGCGGGTCAAAAAGTCTGCCATGGACATGCGGATGGAGGCGGTGTTCACACAGGGGTGGCAGCCCAGATATTGCCCGGACAGCAAATCCCGGTCCAGCACCAATTGGACCTCCCGGGCGCTGTCAAAGAGCAGCGCCATGGGGGTGACCGCGCCGGGGGATACGTGCAATAATCTTTCCATATCCTCCGGGGTGCCGAAGGACAGGCGGGATACTCCCAATTGCTTGGAGATATCCTTGGTCCTGAAGGCCTTGGTCTCCTGGATCATCAGCAAATAGAAGCGGGTTTTCTGCTGATTGCAGAGGAACAGGTTTTTGCAGATTTCGCCGCCCAGCGCCCGGTCGATATCGGCGCAGTCCTCCATGGTGTGAACGGGAGGATGGTCGATGCGGAGATATTCGATGCCAAGGGAATCAAGAAAATGATAGACGGCGGTTTCTGCTTCGCCCCGGGGCTCGGCAGGGGCGCCGGAGGATACGGTGAAGGCGGGCTGATCCATAAGCAACATCTCCTTTGTGCTGGAATGACGTTCCTATTATAAAATACAATTTGCGAAGAAGCAAGGCTCGACAAGCAGGCGAATCCGTGCTATAATTTTTGCAGAAAATTGGGAAAAACATGGATGAAAAAGGGGACAAGAGACGTTAAATGGGTGTAAACCGAAAGAGAGGAGATAAAAAAATGAAAAAACTCTTAAGCATCGTCCTGGTTCTGGCTCTGGTTCTGTGCTTCGTGCCCGCCCTGGCGGACGACGGCAGCGACAGCGCCAACCCCTACAACATGGGCCCGGGCAGCACCATGCTGCGCTCACTGACCCATAACTGCCCCAACACCGGCAAAATGCTGCCGGAGGCCTTCAGCCCCTATCAGACCACCTATCTTTTGACGGTGGCGAACTGGGTGACGAATATCAAGCTGACTCCCGTGCCCATGGACAGCAACGCTGTGGTGACGGTGAATGGGAAAGTGATCCCCAACGGGGTGCAGACCCAGGTGGCGACGATGACGAACGATCCCCAGGTGCTGGAGATCGTGGTGAGCAACAACGGGGAGAGCACCGTCTATACCATGTATCTGCAGCGGCGGCCCAGCGAGCGGCGCACACGGGTGTCCGCGGGCTATATCAACGACATCTATCAGGACGGCACCAAATGGATGATCGACGCCGATCTGGTGTCGGTGAAATACAGCGGCGCCGACTACAACAGCGGCAATATCTCCACCTTCACCAACAATTCGGCGGAGCATTACAGGTACGAGGTGGAAACCAGCTGCAATTTCTACTACGGCGTGAAGAGCAACTGCTACCGGGCGAACAACATTTTCGACTTCAAGGCGAATTATATGAACTACGGCAGCAACCTCTACACCATCGTCTATATCGAGGATAAGATCGTGGCGGTCTTCCCTTACGGCGCGGATTACTGAGCCGTCAAAAACCGCCCGGGCGCAATGCAGCGTCCGGGCGGTTTTCGTTTGGCTAAACCTTACAGCGCAAGGCCGTCCTTCCGTGCCTTGGCGCGTTTTTTCGCGTCGGCCTTGGGATTGATCATGCGGTTCTGGAGGATGGATTTGCAAGAATTTTTTAAGGCGCAGCTTTCGCACGCCGGCCTTTGGCTGTGGCATACACGGCGTCCGTGGTAAATGAGCCAATGGTGGGCCTGGCTCCAGTCCTCTTTGGGGATCAGGGCCATGAGCTGCTTTTCCGTTTCCTCCACTGTCAGGGCGTCGGAGAGACCCAGCCGATTGGCGACCCGGAACACATGGGTATCCACCGGGATGGCGGGGTGACCGAAGGAAAAGGCCAGCACCACGTTGGCGGTTTTCCGGCCCACGCCGGGAAGCCGGGTCAATTCCTCCAGGGTGTTCGGCACCTGCCCGTGGAATTTTTCCACGATCATGCGGCTGGCGTTTACGATGTTGGCGGCCTTTGATTTGAAGCCGCAGGATTTGACGTAGGGGAAGATTTCCTCCGGGGTGGCCTTTGCCATGGCTTGAGGATCGGGATAATCCCGGAACAGGGCGGGGGTCACCTGGTTCACCCGCTGGTCGGTGCACTGGGCCGCCAGGATGGTAGCCACCAGCGTTTCAAAGGGGTTGGAAAAATGCAATTCCGGCCCGGCGTTGGGGTATAATTCAGATAAGCCTTTCAGGATGGCTTGCTGTTCTTTCGTCATGGGGAAACCAGCTTTCTTTGGTTATTTGAAGGCAACATACAGCGCCACCGCGGCGACGCCTGCCGCCGCCATGACGATGAGAAAAACCACGTTTTTCTTCGTGAAATGCAATTGATCCGCCCCGCTATACACGTAGCCCAGTTTTTGCGCCGGCGGGATCACCACCCGAAGGAACAGCACCAGCAGCACCGATTCCAGCGGGAACATCACCAGGTTTTTAACGATCCGCAGGGCGTCAAACAGCACGTAATTCTTGCCTAATACCATCTGATAATACAGCCACATGACCGGGGTGTTCAAAACGATATTGACGAAAAAATCAATGCAGAACCGGGACAGGGTGACCTTCAGCGCCGTCACCTCCGTGCGGTAAAGGAACAGGGCGAAAATCAGCGATCCCGCGATTTCAATGAAGATGAACGGGAAAAAATACACGCCGGTGGGAAAGAGCAGGCAGCCCAGGGTATCGCTGACCGCGGCGGCGGCGATGGCTACCACCGGGCCGAACACCATGGCCCCGAAGGCGTTGATAAAAAAGGCCACGTTGATGCGCAGATTGGCGGCGATGGGGATGCTGACGGATTTCAGGGCCACCCTGAGGGCGATCATCAGCGCGGCGAACAAAAGGACCCGAAGATCCTTGAATTCCGAGGCGGCTTGGGCCCAATAGGCCCGTGAAAAGGGCGTCCGATAGAGGGCCTTGCCCCCGGCGCTTGCGGTTTTCTGCATGAAAAAAGCCTCCTTCACAGATCGCATTATGATCCGCAGAGGCAGGGATACGGTGCAGCGGGATGCGCAGCAGACACCGCACCGGGTTTCCCCGATTTCGTTCCATGGCAACTCCCCGTCCATGGACACTTGACGCGCCTGCCGCTACTCTGCGTACGAATCAAGTACCTGTATTGTAGCATGAAGGCATCAAACGCGCAAGCAAAAAACAGTTTTTATTCAGGGGGTTGCAAAATACCGGGATGGGGTATATAATATGAATACCCTGACGGGGTATCTGGAAGGAGGAAAAAGCATGGAGCGGGATGCTTGCTGCTGCGCAGGACACAAGACCAAGGAGCGCACGGCGGAGGAATATAAAAAACTGGTGAACCGCCTGAGCCGCATCGAGGGGCAGGTCCGGGGCATCCGGGGCATGGTGGAGAAAAACGCCTATTGCACGGATATCCTGATGCAGGTATCGGCGGTGAATGCTGCCCTGGCGGCCTTTAACCGGGAATTGCTTTCCAGCCACATTCGTTCCTGCGTGGCGGATGATATCCGCGCCGGGAAGGACGAAACCGTGGAGGAACTGGTGCAGACGCTGGAAAAACTGATGAAATGAAGGAATATTGAATGAGACAGTTTACGGTCACGGGCATGAGCTGCGCCGCCTGCTCCGCCCGGGTGGAAAAGGCGGTATCCGGGGTGGCGGGCGTCACCGATTGCTCGGTGAGCCTGCTGACCAATTCCATGGGCGTGGAGGGCAATGCCAGCGACGAGGCCATCGTCCGCGCCGTGGAGGAGGCGGGCTACGGCGCATCGCCCAAGGGCGCCAACCCCCGGGAAGCCTCCCTCAGCACCGATGAAAGCGCCCTGGAGGATCGGGAAACGCCCGTCCTCAAGAGGCGGCTGATCCTGTCGGTGGGGTTTTTGCTGGTGCTGATGTATATATCCATGGGGCATATGATGTGGGGCTGGCCCCTGCCCGCGTTTTTTGACGATAACCACGTGGCGATGGGCCTGGCGCAAATGATCCTTTCGGCGATCATCATGCTCATCAACAAAAAGTTCTTTATCAGCGGCTTCAACGCCCTGCGGCATAAATCACCCAATATGGATACGCTGGTAGCCCTGGGCTCTTTAGCCAGCTTTTTGTGGAGCGTCTATGTGCTCTTCGCTATGACCCGAGCGGCGGCGGACGGGAATCGGGAGGCCGTCATGGCGTATATGATGGATTTCTATTTTGAATCCGCCGCCATGATTTTGACGCTGATTACCGTGGGCAAAATGCTGGAAGCCCGGAGCAAGGGAAAAACCACCGACGCCCTGAAAGGCTTGATGCGCCTGTCGCCCAAGACGGCGACAGTGATCCGGGACGGGCAGGAAGTATCCGTGCCCATCGAGCAGGTGGGCGTGGGAGATATCTTTACCGTCCGGCCCGGGGAGAGCATCCCGGTGGACGGCACGGTGGAAACGGGCAGCAGCGCGGTCAACGAAGCCGCGCTGACGGGGGAAAGCATTCCCGTGGATAAGGGACCGGGGGACGGGGTATCCGCCGCCACGGTGAACCAATCCGGCTTTCTTACCTGCCGGGCCACCCGGGTGGGGAAGGATACCGCCCTCAGCCAGATCATCCAGATGGTATCCGACGCGGCGGCGACCAAAGCGCCCATCGCCAAGATCGCCGACAGGGTAGCCGGCGTGTTCGTGCCGGTGGTGATCGGCATTGCGCTGATCACTGCCGCCGTTTGGCTCTTGCTGGGCCGGGCCTTCGGCTACGCTCTGGCCCGGGGCATCTCGGTGCTGGTGATCTCCTGCCCCTGCGCCTTGGGGCTGGCAACGCCCGTCGCCATCATGGTGGGCAACGGGGTGGGGGCCCGTCACGGCATCCTGTTCAAGACCGCCGTATCCCTGGAGGAAACGGGCAGGACCCAGATCGTGGCCCTGGATAAGACCGGCACCATCACGAAAGGCCAGCCGGTGGTGACGGACGTGATCCCGGCGGCGGGGATCACGGAACAGGAGCTTTTGACCGCCGCCTATGCCCTGGAAAGCAAAAGCGAGCATCCCCTGGCAAAGGCGGTGGTGGCCTACGGAAAAGAAAAAGGCTTCACCAGCAAGGAAACGGAGGGTTTTGCCGCCGTGCCGGGAAACGGCCTGACGGCGGTATGGCAGGGCCGGGCCCTTGCCGGCGGCAATCAGGCTTTCATTTCTTCCAAGTCGGAGATTTCCCGGGATATGCAGGAGCAGGGCTTGATATTGGCCTCGGCAGGCAAAACGCCCCTGTATTTCAGCCGGGATGGGCAGCTGCTGGGCATCCTGGCGGTGGCGGATACCGTGAAGGAGGACAGCCCCGAGGCCATCCGGCAGCTGCGGAACATGGGCGTGCGGGTGGTGATGCTCACAGGGGATAACGAAGCCACGGCCCAGGCCATCGGCAGGGAAGCCGGGGTGGATGAGGTCATCGCCGGGGTGCTGCCGGAGGGGAAGGAGCAGGTGATCCGCAAGCTCAAAAAGCAGGGGAAGGTCGCCATGGTAGGGGACGGCATCAACGACGCTCCGGCCCTGACCCGGGCGGATATGGGCATTGCCATCGGCGCGGGGACGGATGTCGCCATCGACGCGGCGGACGTGGTGCTGATGAACAGCCGATTGACCGACGTGGCTGCCGCCATCCGGTTGAGCCGGGCCACCCTGCGCAATATTCACGAAAACCTGTTCTGGGCTTTTATCTACAACGTTATCGGCATTCCCCTGGCGGCGGGGTGCTTCATTCAACTGTTCGGCTGGGAGCTGAACCCCATGTTCGGGGCGGCAGCCATGAGCCTGAGCAGCTTTTGCGTGGTATCCAACGCGCTGCGGCTGAATTTTTTCGACCTGTACAGCGCGAAGCGGGATAGAAAAATCAAAGCGAAGGAGAGAAAAACCGTGGAAAAGACCATGAAGATCGAAGGCATGATGTGCATGCATTGCTCCGGGCGGGTGCAGAAGGCCCTGGAAGCCCTGGACGGCGTAGCCGGCGCCCAGGTGAGCCATGAAAGCGGCACCGCCGTGGTGACGCTGACGAAGGACGTGCCCGACGCCGACCTGGAAAAAGCTGTCACAGACGCGGGATATACGGTAGTCAAGTAAATTAACCTTCCCCTTAAAGGGAGGCTTCAGAGCATCGACAAAGTCGATGCTCTGCCATCGAAAGTCAGCAGACAGACTTTCGATGGATTGCATC